>CANQTZ010000016.1 GCA_947626865.1 uncultured Clostridia bacterium | reverse complement strand
ATTAAATTTTTATTACAAAATTGTTACAATAGTTGTAACTTTAACACTTCTCATTATTTCTTACTGAACTGTAACTAGAAAAAGCTAGATATAACATATTAGCTGAAATAAAACTATACAATAAAAATGTAGAATTTGAATATGAAAAAATTAAAACTATTGATAATGAATATAAGGCTGAATTGCAGGATAATATATTGAAAATATATGTTCCTGAAGTAATGCCATCATATAAAAACTTAAAAACACATACACATAAAAGAATATTATTGAATATTGCAGAAATAACGAAGCAATTTGCAGGATTATTCGATAATGAAGTATTTATTTATGTTAAAATTTTTGACAAAATTAAAGGTTGGGATGTAGATAACAAGTTTATTAAGCCAATAGCAGATGCTTTAATTTTATCTAATGTTATAAAAGATGATAATATAAGTAAAATGTTTTATTGTGCAAAAGGTGAATATTCGGAAAATCCACACACAGAAATTTTTGTTTTTGAAGGTCAAAATGTAAGCGAATTTTTAGAAAATTACAGTACGAAAAAGTAGGGAATTTTGAAAAATTTTAAAAAGAAATTTTGCGACAGGTATAAAAAAAAGCAAAGCAATTAATATCAAAGGTTTTAAAACTTTGATGCTCCATTTTAATGCGTGGTAGTAGGTAGTCGACTGCGGAAGCTGTCGAATATCCTACGAAAGTTCTACTTAAGTTTAATTTTAAAATTGATGTGGAGGTGATTTTTTTGAATTATTTTCCTAATGGTAATGAAGAAATATCTTTAATAAAATTTATAGCAAAATATCAATACTTAAATGTAAATGATGTAAAGTATTTCTTTAATACACAAAAATATTACAGGAAAAGAATTACAAGTTTAGTAAAAAAGAAATATTTAAGAAGGACTAAGCAAACTCTTATATTAGATGAGTTAGGTATAGAATATGCTAAACTATTTAATTTTGAATATAATAAAGCAAATAGAAATCAAAAATATTATTCAAGGCTATTATATATAAGTGGATTAGGTGCTTTCTTTCACCGCACAAATACAATAAATTTCATACCTTCTTTTTGTTTGAAAGATAAAGAAATGTTCACAATAAAAGCAAGAAGATTTATAGGAGTACTAGAGATAAATGGAATTGATTATTTAGCTTATCATATATCCAAAGAACACAATAATAGATATGTAACCTCTGTCATATACGATATACAGAAAGAAAAGAAATACAGAAATATAATAGTGCTTGTTAATGATATAAATAGAATAAATATTAGTGATTTTTCTTTTGGCATGAATAAAGTATTAATAATAGAGGACACCATTGAAAATAGGGAAAAATTAAAATATTTACATAGTATAAATTGGTCTGAACTAATACAAACCATATATAAAAATAAAGTATTTTTAAGTGAATATAGCTTTTGTGATTATACAGATAATAATAATAAATATATTGCAAATTTTTATTTTATCGATACAGAAAAAATAACAAAAATTAAATATTTTTTAAGAGAAAACAAGAATAAAAATATCGACATTGTTTGCAACAAGGAACAAAAAGAACAAATAAGAAAAGAACTTCCAAATTGTCATTATTTAGTGGTAAATTTGGAAGAATATATTGATAAAGAACGAAATATTTATGATTAAAAAAATATGTTTTGTCATATTTTTATTTTTTTGTTTTATCTTAAATGTATTTATAGATTTTAATATAAGAAACTATTTTGAAATTTTAAATCAATGTTTTGGAAAAGATATTATCCTAACTAATAATTTATATGCCTTTATTTGCTTCATAATTGCCATTATTTCAATTTTTATTATATTAGACATATTACTTGTACTATTTAAGAAAGAAAACGGTAATAAGGGCATTAATTTCAAAATAGAAGATGGAACATATGGAACAGCAAATTGGATGCCAGAATATGAAATTTCAAAAATCTTGGGAATAAATGATTCTCCTGGTATTATTTTAGGAAAATATAATAATAACATTGTAAAATTACCTTTTGAAAGCTATTTTAATAAAAATATATGTGTATTTGGAAGTTCTGGAAGTATGAAAACAATAGGATTTTTATTAACAAACTTATTAGAATTATCAAAATATAAAAAATCAATTATTGTAACAGATCCTAAACGGAGAAATCTATAGGACAACATCTAGTTATTTTAGAAGTGTAGGATATACTGTCAAAATTTTAAATTTAAAGGATATGAAACATAGTGATAGGTGGAATCCACTAGGAGAAAATGAAAATATTACTGATGTTCAAACAAGTGCTAATGTTATTATAACTGGAACACAAAAGCATAGTGGAAAGGATGAATTTTGGCCTAGAGCAGAAGAAAATCTTTTAAAAGCATTTGAATTTTATTTATTAGAGAATATATCTGACAAAAACACTTTAACAAATATTTATCAACATATTGCAAATGGTGATATTGGAGAAATAGATAATATATTTAAAAAATTAGCTCCAGAAAATCCAGCGAGGATGAGCTATAATATTTTTGCAAGTGGCTCTGATACAATAAAAGCAAGTGTAATTACCGGTTTAGGTACTAGACTGCAAATGTTCCAGAATGAAGACTTGCAAAAACTAACATCTGAAACAGATATAGATTTAACAATGCCCGGTAAAAAACCATGTATTTACTATATTATAACAAGTGATATGGATTCCTCGTTTGATTTTATCGCAACATTATTCTATACTTTTTTATTTATAAAGCTAGTAAGATATGCAGATTCAAGAAAAGATGGCAGATGTGAAAATGAGGTATTTTGTTTTTTAGATGAGTTTGCAAATATAGGACAAATTCCAGACTTTAATAAAAAAATATCTACAGTAAGAAGTCGTGGTATTGCATTAATACCAATTTTACAAAATGTAGGTCAATTTAAAAATAGATATCCAAATGATTTATGGGAAGAAATTATAGGGAATTGCGACACAAGAATTGGTATGGGAATGACAGATATTTTAACAGCACAATATTTTTGTGATTTGATAGGTATATCAACAGTTGAGACTACTTCTATAAGAAAGTCAAACTCCCTAGAAGGTGATATTGAAGAATATGGACAAAAAAATGTATCAACACAAAAAAGAAATTTACTAAATGTAGACGAGATATTGAGAATACCATCAACAAAGCTACTTGTAAATTTAAGAGGAAATAAACCATTATTATTAGATAAAATTATATATAAAGATCATCCTCTTGCAAAAAAATTAAAAGATAGTTCTATATCAGAATATAATCCAAAATGGCTTAGAAATGTTACTGAAAAAAAATCAATAAAGAAAAAAAGTATAGAAAAAGAAACTAGGAATAAAGAAAAAATAAGTTGGGATAATTTTTAATGTTATATGAAACATTGAAAAGCAGTCATTATTTATAATCACTTCTAAAATTTCTTATCGAAATATATTACATAAAAAACATGAATATATTTTTGCTGGAAAATGTTGACATAATTTAAAGAAGATAGTATAATAAACTAGTAATTTAATTATAGGAGAGAATGAGTGGAAGAAGAGTTAATTTCAAAATATATAAAATCGCATCATCAAGAATTAGGAGTAAATTCAGAAGATATTATTGGAATTAAAAGAATAAATACAGGTAAAAGAAACTATTGCTATAGTATTGAAACTAAAAAGGGCAAATTGTTTTTCAAAGTTTTTAATAAAGAATTAAGATTTGCATCGCAATTTGATAAAACAAGATATTTTGTTGAGATGAGTACATTAAATTGGTTAAAATTTAATAAATGTAGTGTACCTAATATTAGATATGCAGATGCAAAAAATGAAATTCTTATTTTGGATTTTATAGAAGGAAAAACATTACGACAATTTATACAAGAAAAGCCACAAGAGGAAACAATATTGATAAGGAGAGTTTTAGAAGAAATATCAAAAATACATGCACTGGAAGTTAAGGACACAGACTTTCAAGAAATAAAATTTAAAAATATGAGCGAAAATGATTATATGAATACTATGATAAAAAATTTAAAACAAATATATACTTTTTTAGGAATTGGACATGAGCAATTAGATGAAGGGGATTTTGAAAGGATTAAAGCAATAGCACAAAACTTATCTAGCCAAGATGTTAAATATGGACATTTTGAATTGCACAGTGATAATATAATGGTTAGTAAAGAAAGTATATATTTTATAGATTTTGAAAAGTTCCATCCACATATTCCACAACTAGATATAATAAGTTTAATAATGAATGGAAATATAAATAAAAAATATATAAATGAATATGTTAAATATTATATGAGATTAAACGAAATAACAGATGAAAATGCTTTTTTATATACATTAGATTGTGCTAATATATTCTATAATTTAAAAATAATGAGTATGATTGTTAGAAATTCATTAGGATATGAAACTAAATGGCGAGAAGAAAACGGAAGGAAAATAAAAGATATAAAAAAGGTTGGTACAAACTTTGGGACTAATTGGAATAGCGAAAGAAATGAAAGTATTGCAATGAGAGTAAAAAACATATGTGATTTTAATTTTTCAAATAACAAGGAATTTGAAGAATTGCAAGATAGTTTATTTGTATGTATTTCAAATAAATTCATAAGTGAAAAAGAGGAGGAAAGATGATATATAATGTATAAATATGAAGTACCTAGTAGATTGCATATTACATTATGTGATATGAATGGAAATTTAGGTAGAATAAATGGTGGATTAGGATTTTCTATAAATGAGCCTAAATTAATATTTTATGCAGAAAAGAGCAATACTATTGAAATTTCTTATGTTGATGTAGAGGATAAAGAGCAAAAGAAATATATATATAACGAAATACGACAATTACAAAAATTGTATAATTTAAAAGGAATAAAAATTATAATAGAAAAAATAATTCCAGAGCATATGGGATTTGGATCAAAAAGTACAACTAAATTAGCTATTGCTAGAGCATATTTAGATTTATATAATATTGAAATTACATGGGTAGAACTAGCAACTATACTAAGAAGAGGAGGTACTTCAGGTATAAGTGTTAATATAATAGATAAGGGTGGTTTTATTTTTGATGGAGGAAGAAAAAAGACAAAAGATGTAAAATTTACTCCATCCTCTATTCAAGAAAAAGTAGAAATTCCACCGATATTATTTAAAAACAAAATGATAGATACACCAATATATTTATTAATTCCTAATATGCAAGGAATATATGATAGAAAAGAAGTGAAATTTTTTAAACAAGTATGCCCAATTAGACAGAAAAGTGTAGAAAAATTATCAAGAGTAATAAATTCAGAAATTTTACCAGCTATATGTGAACAGGATATAGAAACGTTTTGTGATGGTATAAATAGAATACAACATATAGGTTGGAAAAGATACGAAATAGGATTATACCCAAAGAAGTATTTTAAATTTATATCTAAATTGCAAAAATTAGGATATGGATGCGGAATGAGTAGCATAGGACCAACAATTTATGTGATAGGAAGGAATTATGAAATTTTACTTAACGAGCTAAGTAAATCAAAAATACAATTTAAAGATATTATACTAACAAATATAGATAATGATGGGATAAAAAGGATTGAAATAGAGTGATTGTTATTGTAATAGGTAAAGATTGCGTAGGAAAAACATATTTTCGAAAACATGTTGAAAAACAACATAAGTTTACTACATATGAAGCAAGTGATTATATAAATGAGGCAAAGGAGCAATATAAACAGAGTTCAACAAGACAGTTATTAGATAGATTAGGAGAAGACTATGTAGCAAAAAAAATATATGAATTAATTGTTAGAGATTCACAATTACAATGTAATATAGTTATATCTGGATTTCGAACTTTGCATGAAATTGATTTTATTATGGATAAAATTGGAAATGAACAGATACAAATTGTGGAAGTAATATCAAATAATATGCTTTGTTATATTAGAAATATAATAAGAAATAGGGGTGATAGGCAAATTAGTTTGTTAAAATTTAATAAAAGACAGAAGGAAGATGCCAAGTTAGGGATTGATAAAATAAGAAAAAATTATAAAATAATAAATATAGAAAATAATTCTACTCGTAAAAATTTTGAAAAATCTATAGATAACTATATACAAAATTTATTAAGCAAAAGTATAATGCAAACAAATGAATTTAGAAATAGAATAAATGTAAAAAATAAGGATAGCATTAATAGATTGTATGAAAATATTGATAAGGATATTGATATTGAAAGGTAATAAAAAAATATTAATTTAGGAGGAAAATGAATGAAAAAGAATGAAGGAAAAAGAGAATGTGAACTTAAATATAAAGTTCAAGATAATGTAGAAAAAATTAGATTAATTGAAAAATTAAAAAGCTTAGGTTTTAAATTTAATTCAAATAATTTAGAATCCGACTATACACCTGATGTTGAAGGTTTTTTGTGTAGAGAAAATGGCTTGATGTTAAGATTTAGAGTAATAGAGGGTACACAAAATGATGTATTAATAACATTAAAAATAAAAGGCAAAGGAAAGGAATTTCAAGATAATTATGAAATTGAAACGCTACTTAGTGATTTTGATATTAATAAATTTGATGCAATTAACAATAAATTATATGAAAAAACACATCAAACAATACCAGTTGATGTAACAAAACTAAGGACAATCAAAGATATTAGAGAATATTTATCAGAATATGGATTTTCACAGCATAGAATGTTTTCACAAAAAAGAAGAACGGAGTATTTAAGAGGAAAAGGTCAAAAAATAACAATTGATGAATTTCCAAAAGGAATAGGAACATTTTTAGAAATAGAAACAAGTACACCAGAAGAATTATTTGAAACAGTACAAATGTTAGGATTGGATAATAAAAATTTAGAAAAAAGAAATTATGGAGAAATTATAAAAGAAAAACAAAAAGAATTATCTGAAAGAGAGCGAAGAACATGTATTTTTGATGAATTAATGGACGTAGAAAATGAAAGATAAAAATTTGTTTTATAGCAAAGGAGAAAAATGGAAGAATATTTAGATATTGTAGATGATAACAACAACATTACAGGAAAAACAGAAAAAAAGTCATATATACATAAAAATGGAATCTGGCATAGAGAAGTTGCATGTTGGATAATGAATAACGAAGGAAAAATATTAGTACAAAAAAGAGCCAAAACAAAAGAACACGCACCAGGCAAATGGGATATAACAGCAGGACATGTGCAGGTAAGTGAAATAGTGGAAAATGCTATGATTAGAGAATTACAAGAAGAAATAGGAATAAAAATAGAAAAATGTGATTTAGAATTATTTAGCATAGTCAAAAGAAAAGGAATAAGTACAAAAAATAATACTTTTCAATATCAATATTTTATATATACAAATAAGAAAATTAGTGAATTTATAATTGATACAAATGAGGTAGAAAAGGTGAAATATATTGACTTAGGAGAATTAAAAGAAATACTTAGTAGTACTGATGAAAATTATACATTTTCCAAGAGGGAATATATGCTTGAAATTTTCAATAAACTAAACGAAAAATATTTATTGTTGCAAAACTTGAAATAATTATTAGTAATTAATATTTTATATTATGCTAATTTAAAAAATCTTCCATAGGATAAAAGTAGTAAATTTTTGGTTTCAAAAATTTTTGCGATATAGTGATAGAAATAAAATATATAGGCATTTACCATAAACGGTAAATGCTTTTTAAATTTTTGGGGGGTGAGATATTGAAAGAATTATCAATAAAAGAAATTATAAGAAGTAAAGAAGAAAAAAGAATTTTAACAGGTAGGATATCAGGAATAGAAGATGAATACTACAAATTGAAAGGGGAAAATATTTCTTGTGCTATTGTATGGTACGAAGATATAAAAATACTTATTCCTAGTACTCATTTAGGAATATCAAATATAAACAAATCTATGATTAGAGGAATGCTAGGAGCAGAAATTGATTTTATTGTAATAGAAATAGATACAATATCAAATATAGCTATAGCTAGTAGAAAAGAAGCTATGGAATTACGAGCAAAAATTGAATTACCAAAATTAAAAGTTAATGATGTTGTAAAAGTAAGAATCTTAGCTGTTGGAGTAAAGCATATTTTGGTAGAGTTATTTGGGAAGGAAGTTATAATTAAAGCTGATAACCTGCAACATACCTATATTTTAAACTGTAAGGATCTATATTCTTCAGGTGAATATCTAAAAGTAAGGATAAAAGAAATTGATATTCAAAATAATGTATTTGTATTAAGCGCAAAAGACTTTATTTCAAACCCATATAAAAATATTAGAAAATATATTATTGAAGGTGGAGAATATACTGGAAAAGTCATTGCTTTTCCAAAAGGGAATAGTGGAATTATAGTCCAATTAGATATAACAAATATAACTTGTTTAGTAAGAGTTCCAGCAAGATTTAATAATTATCCACATTTTTTTGACAATGTGTTGATAAAAATAACAGAAATTAAGCAAGAAAAGAAAATGCTGTATGGGTATTTAATGAGAATAATTAATTAAAAATTTTTTTGCAAAAAGTATTAATGTTCGCTTGATTTCGTCACAAAAACATTATATTATATAAGCAACCTTTCAATGTCAGAAGGTAGTCTTTACTTAAAGGCGGAAAGGGGGCAAATGTTATGACTCAGCCTGAATTAATTTTGCGATTAGTTGAAATGCTTTTAGCTGAAAGAGATAAAAACAACAGTTCAACGAAAGTAGAAGACAAAACGGATAAAGACTGAATGTGTCATACATAGTTGGCAGAGTGGGTAGTTACGACCTACTCTGTTTTTTATGCAAAAAAAAGTATGTGTAGTTACGATACACATACAAGCAAATGTAATCCACAGCCTGAAACGGATACATTTATTTTGTACTTAAATAATAGCATATTTTTTAAAATTTGTCAACTCAAATATTTTTAAAATATGTTATTAAAAAGAATCTATAATTATTATATGCAAAATTTTAAAAAAGTCAAACATTTTAGCAATATTTTTAGGAGGGATTTTTATGTTAGATAATAAAAAAATAAAAGTAGTTAATTTTTTACAGGACTTTGGATGTGCAAGAATAAATCAATTACAAATATTATACGATGATAAAAATAATAATTTTAAAAATATTTTAGCTAGTAATATGGTAAGTAAAAAAGGCGATATTTTAGTTCATAATACTAAAAAAATTAATGAAAAAATGCTAATAGCATTAGATATTTTATGCAAGTATAAAAATAGGTTTGTAAAATTTTATCAAGGTTATGATCCTATTTTAATAACATTTTTAACAGGAGAAAACCTATTGTATCATATAATTGTAGCAGATGAAAACAATAAAAAAGGAATTGTAAAATTAGTAAATTCCTATCCCCTATCACTCCCTAAAGCTGATAGATTAATTTTAGCTTTTCCTGATAGTGGAGAGTTGCAAAATATTGACTGTGATATTCCATTTTTATATACATCATATCCAGATTTAGAAGTGTTAAATGATGATGAAAATACTCAAAACACTTGATTTTATCAATAATGAGTGATATATAAATATAATGAAATTAATATATTTATATTTTACTAAGTTTTAGCAGATGCACTAATTGTGTCTGCTTTTTTATAAAAAAATATATTGATGATGACAGCCTTAATTTTATATGATAACTAATTACTTAAAACCTTTTAAAACTTTAGTATATTTTCTAATTAGAAATTGGAAAACTTTGATGTTTGCTTCTAACGTCATTTTTTCCATTTGTTTTTCAGTCAATGAATTATATATTTTTGAGTTTTTTTCTACAATGTACCTAGTAATTTCTTGTTTTGGTATGCGATGTATCATCAAACAACAATAATCATAGATGTTTCCCGATAAAATTTCTAATTCTATTTCAGAAATATTATAGTAAATATTTAATAAATTCTTTTGTATGTTAGATATAATTTCTAGCCTATCTTGTCTATTCAAATATTCTTTATATTTACTGTTTTTTAATTTTTCTAGCTCTAAACTCATATTTTCTTCTCCTTTTTTAGTTAATAGCTCGATTTAATAATTAGATTATAACATAAGTTGTAGTTTATAACTATAGTTTTCTTTTTTAAATGTAGTTTTTAATTAATTCATTTTTTTGTAAATCTCGACTATACTATTAATGGGGTGAAATAATGAAAAACACAACTAATGTTACAGGTAACAAATTGCTTGGTCAAAATGTTAGAGATATAAGAAAAAGTCTTAATCTTACACAAGAAGAATTTGCAGAGAAACTAAATCTTAATCCTAATTTTATATCACAAATTGAAACTGGAAAAGTAGGTATTAGTATAGATAATGCAATCAATATATGCAATACAGCAAATTGCTCATCTGTAAATCTATTTAAAGGTCTTATTAATTCACCTGATATCATTGATAAATACGAACTTTTAAATAAGAGAGATAAGTCTGTAATTAATCAAATGATAACTTATTTATTAAATATAAAATAATTTTGTTTTTCGCTAGCATTATAGGAGGATATATTGTTAGTGTTTTTTTTTTATCCAAATATGTTTGAAATTTTGTTTCAAATTCTTCCTTACATAATAATTTTTATAAAAATGTTTAACCTAATATTTAAAAAGTCGAGGCTCTCTCGATATTATATCTAAGATTTGTAATAAAATCAAGGATGAAAAATTATGTGGGGGATTAGAGTTGAAAAAATATAATAATCAAAGTAATGTTGTAGGTGAGTTAATATATAAATATAGGAAAAAGAAAAAACTTTCAAAAGTTGAATTAAGTAGGCAACTGCAGTTGCACGCTGTTTATTTAGACAGTACAGAATTAAAAAGGATTGAGACAGGCAAAATGATTGTTAAAGATTTTGAATTAATTGGATTTTGTAAAGTATTAGATATAAATTATAATGATCTTAAAAATTTAATAGATTAATTTAGATTATTAAAAAAATAGTCTATTCTCGAAAGAATAGACTATAAATTTTAGGCAACTTTATTTAATGCATAACTTACATTAAAATCTTCTTCAAAAAAATCTTTAATATCTTTAATAATTTTAACATCTAAATTATAGCCAAGTGGGATTAAATCTCTAAAAACACGCCTTATAATATAATCTAAATTACTGCATTGGGGTACTCTTAGTACAAAAGTAATTTTTGTAATATTAGTATTTTCTATCTCTTTTAAGATACTATATGAATTAGTAATATTCTGGAATGCAACTGTTGGTACATTAATGGTTTCCTTAAGTAAGTTTCCCAAAAGAAAACTATCTGTTAATAATATATCTGTGGTACTTTCCCTTATATTATTTCTCATAATCCAACTTTTTGCATTTGTCCCATTTATTTTATTATTACTAGAAAACCATATATCTGAAGTGTTATTGAATGGTTTATCTAAATGTATAGAAAGCCCTTGTATCAATCCGTTTTGATTATAGACTGGAACAAAGAATCCATCCATTCTATTAAAACACCATTGGAAGTCTTCTTCTTGGAAAAATCCAGGTATTCCGAGCAAGATTATATTTTTTGGATAAACAATTAGCAGTTAACCTTCTTTTTATATAATTTTTTGGAACACTTCTATACATACCATCTTCTATGGAAGTATCCAAAAATCCTATATTTTTTAAGTATCTTTTATGATTATTTTCTAGTTTTAGCATTCCTAAAAATTCTCTATATATTACATCTCTTAATTCAATATCTGCTAATAAGTTAATAGGACTAATTTCTATTGGTGCTTTATTAAGAGAAAAGTATTCTCTTTCCAGTAATTCTTTATAAGCTTTTTTAGTATCTATTCCTTTTACTTTAGCATAAAGTCCAATAGAATAACCACCAGTACCACATCTTGAGCAACAATATTTATTTGTTTGAGAATTTAAACTCATTGTAGGTATTTTGCTATTTTTGTTATATCCGACAAAACGGACATATTGCTTTACTTTCATATCCTTTTTCTTCTACAATTTCTAAACATAAATGATAAGCTACATTTAATATACTTATATGTTTTTGAACTTTTTGATAATCTAATATATTCATAAAATGGATCATTCCTTTCTTTATATATTTAATAAAAATAAGAAAGTAGATATCTACTTCCTTATCATATTTTAATTATTGAGATAGCTTTTTGTAGTTGCTCTTTAAATTCGTTTTTTGTTATAATTTTTATATCATGATTGAATTTTAAAAATTGTCTAATATCAGCATTTGTATATACATTTTTATTTACAGAATAACTATAACTGATATTTCGATTACTAGTTAAAGTTGCAATAATAAGATATCTTTCATCTGTCCAAATACCAAAATAAGTATTTAATTCGTCATAAGGATTTACTCCTTGTAGGAAAACATTTCTTGTATCTTCAATTTCAATTTTTTGTTTTTTTGTTACATATTTACTTGTTTCATATTCAATAACCATAATAATATACACTCCTTCCTAAAAAATAAACATATTTTTCTATCCTTTCTATGCAGCAAGTTTCATTTCTTGCTCTTGCATTTCAAATTTTTCCAGTTTTTCTATATACTGATTTGCACATTTTTGTATTTTATTACCTAAATCAATAACAGTTTTAGGTTCGCCATCTGCCCATTTAATAATATAATTAAAGCTACAAGATGAAGTATCAAGTCCAAAATGGTCTGCTACAATATAAGCAACAGATTCAACAAATACTTCAGATAAATCTCTATCTTTTGAATAATCAAAGTCATCATATAAGCTGTGAGCGATTTCATGTAATAAAACTGCAGCTTTATCATTTTGTGATAGTTCTTTTTTAATTACAATTCTATTATCTTTTTGGTTAAAGTAGCCTTTTACACTTCCAGATAATTCTTCTTCAAAAACAGGTATATTACTAAATGCTTTTAATTTTTCATAAAAATAAGCCATATCATCGCAATTAATTTTTTCACATTGCAGAGGTACAGCTTTTCCAGTAGTTTGAGATATATCGTAAACAAATACATATCTATATGCATTATATTTAATTGTTTCAATTTTTTCTATTTCTTCTCCATTTTCAATAACTTTAACCTTTTTATTATATTGTCTTGGCATAGGTGCAACAATCCATATTTTTTTTGCATCTTCTGTAACTTCTCTTTTTAGTTTTAACCATTTAGATTTACCGAGCAACTTTTGTTGCATCTGGAAATTGTGAATAGATTAAAACAAGGTTATTAAAACTATATTTTCTAAAATTTTTTTGGAATTTTAAAAATTTTTCATATTCTCTATTGTCTACAATAGTCTGTAAATTTTTTACAATTTTATCAAAAATTTCTTTAGTCCTATTTTGCTGACTATTATTTTTATTATAGTTTCTTTTTTTATACATAATTTTTCTTCCTTTCTATGCAGCCTCTTTCATAATTTGATTATCTTCTAAGTATTTCTGCTTATCGATTTTATCTGTAATTAATTTTAAATATGGTTTTATCATTTCTACTTTGTATTCTGGAATATTTATTTCTGACACTCTTGCGATTTTATCGCCATATACTGAGGGTGCAATTACTAAATCACCTACTTGTACATTTGTTGCAGTATAATAATTGTACGCCTTTCCTCCAAATGTTTTAGGGTTATAATTATCCTCATATTTTACACTTATAATATTTGTTTCCATAGTTTTATACTCCTTCCATTTTTATATTATATGCATTTTGTGCGTATTCATATTTTCTGTAAAATTTGTCAAAGTTTTTTATTTGTCCATCAATAATTCCCATTTCTTTTTTAGCTAAGTTATTAAATATTTCATTATCAAAGATTTTGACTTTTTTAGGTTTAGTATTAGTTGTTTGAAGTAATACTAATCTATCAATTATTTCTTTTCTCAAAAGAGGGTTAGCTTTATTTAAGAACCAACCAAAAGTAGTAATTACTGGTCTTTCAATGCCTGGCATATAAAATTCCAGTTCTATAGAATGCCCAGTTCTTTCTGTTTCAAGTATTATAAAATCTGCAATATCTTTTTTCCTAATTACATAAGCATCATTATTGCTTGTCTCTACAAATATAATTGGCATTTCTTTAATAATATTTCTCATTTGATTTTCAGTGTACATTTTATACTTTAATTCTTCCATACAATCATCCTTTCTAATTATTCCATAATAATTAACTTTCTTTTCCTTAATCTTATTTTTTTACCACTATAAATTTTAAAATTTCATCTGTAATCCTATAAATTCTTTCTAATTCAGCAATGCTTTCAGGCTCCGCCATAAATTCTATTATATAGTAGTAACCTTCCTTGTTCTTTTTTACTTCATAAGCTAATTTTTTCTTGCCTAAATCTTCCGTATTTTCAATTTTTCCTTTACTTTCTATATATTTTTTAATTTTGTTTATTGCATTTTCTCTACTTTCTTCAGATATAGTGCAATCTAAAATCATTATTGTTTCATATTTGTTCATAATCAAATTCCTTCCTTTCTTAAATTAAATTTTTTTCTTTAATTAATAACTGTTGCATTACATTTGTATTGTTTCCTAATGTAAATTCTAATTTCCAATTTTTCTTTAATTCGTTTTCTAGTTCATTAATAAATCTAAAGGCTTTTTTACAATGATAACCTTTAACATAAATTAGTTCTTGCAGTATTTTTGAGGCATAATTATATAAACGGTTTTCATCTTCACCAATAGCAATTATGTCTGATTCTGCAAAAGGTAATTTTACATTTTTACTAATTAGCATATATACTTTTTTGTTTTTATTATCTTCTTGTACTTTATTGGTAGATAATACTTTTGGAAATGATAAAGAATGTCTTTTTAATATTGGTAAATTATTTTGAAACTGATCATTGTTTATAATCATAGAAAAAATAACATTTTTATTATTCTTTAAGCATTCTCTAATTTTTTCTATCCTTTTTGATTTAGCTAATATTTCCATTTTTAAATATAAACCTTCAGTATATTTTTTGATTTTATAATCTAGTTTCCTTTTTCCTAAAAACCAAATTTTTTTAACTTTTGAATTTTGCTCAAATAGGTTTGTAATACTACTTTGTATAAAAGAGAGTTGTCCTTTTTGTATATCTGGTTTTAATATAACCATTGCTATAAATTTATTCATTTAAATCTTTCCTTTCTTTTTATTTATGCAGCGACTTTAAATATTTCTTTTTTATTACGCTTTGCATTTTTTTGTTTCATTTTTCTTTGATTTGAATAATATTCTTCAAGATATTCTTCTTTATATGTTTCAATCTTCTTTTGATGTTTTCTGAGTTTAAACATATTAGTATATTTTCTAATGTCTTTCTTTTTCATAGAAATTCTACGCTTATTTTTTATAGAAACAACAAAAAATGTCCCTAATATGATATTTCCTCCAAGAAATCTATTAAATTCTTGGTGAGTGGCATCTTTGTTTGCAATAAGTACAGTGTTTTCATTTAGTTTAATTCTAAATAAATTCTCTCCAATAAATGCTTTTATGTATTTTATACTTGCTGGTATTTTAACAATTTGTACCTCTTTTTCAGGCATAACTAATAAAACTTTGATTTTCATATGTATTTTCCTTCCTTCTTTTTTATTATTAAGAAAAAGACAGATTGCTCTGTCCTTTCTTGTTATGCAACCTTTTGCTCAGCTAGATTATTTTTGTTTATACACATTGTTCTATATCCTGTTACAATAGGTTTAATAATTGTGCAATTACCTTTATTATTATAATCTTCAATTTTTAGTAAGTTTCCCTTTTCTACTTTTGATATAATAAGTTGTGTGTTTCTTGCATAATCTTTTATAAAGTTATAGTCTGTACAACATTCGTAATCATCAATAAAAATAGGAAAGTTAGCCCTTGAAATTTGATTAAACATATTAGCAAATTCTAAAGCAGTAGCAATTGTTTCAGACCTAGATAAATCTGATAAAGGAATATTCTTATAAGTAATTATAAAATCTTCTTTTATTTCGCCAGTAGTTTTTAATACAGAATAGAATTTTATATCTACATCTTTTAAATATTGTTTTGCGAGTTTCATTTTTTCTTCAATATAAGAAATATATAATTTTTGAGCTACTTTCTTTGCTTTATTCACATTGTCAATATATTTTAAATTCGCTTGTTTTTGTTTGTTAAAATTTAAAATGTCTGCTTTTGCGTTTTTTATAGCATTTTCTTTTAGTGTAACTGCACTATTAAATTTTTCAATTTCTAACTTTTCATCTTCTAATTGCTTAATATTATCCTCTATAATAGTAATTCTTTTGCTTTTTTCAATAGTCGGATTGCCTTCTAATGAATGATATTTACACTTTTCTGTTGCTAATTTCAGCTTTAACTCCTTTACTTTTGTTTCTAATAGATTTCTTTTATCGTATTTTGAAATTAAATCATTATACATATTTGTAATAGTCTGCTTCTTACTTTCATCTTGTATATGCTGACTACAAGTAGGGCACACAGAAGATATACCTGTTTTTATTTCAAGATACTTTTTCTTACCAATTTTCATGGATGTTTCAAGTTCATTAAATTCAGTTTCTTTTGATAAAATATCTTTTTCTAACTCATTTATTAATTTCTTTTGCTTTTCTTTATCAATAATATTTTGATTCGTGTTTAGATAAGAAAATTCTTGTCTAGCAAGTAATAATTCCTCATCTCTTTCAAAAGCTTTTAAACTTGGCACTTTTTGATCTGCAATATTTTGAGCATATTCAATTTTTCCATTTAAAGCGGTAATAGTATTATCAAATTTTTTTATATCCTTATTCAATTCTGTAATATATGTTGGTATATTTTTAGGGATTCCTTCTAAAATTTCTTGTTCTTTCTTACTTAATTTGTTATATACTATTTCCATTAAGTTGTTAGGGCATATATCTGATAAATATTTGTCAACAAGTTCTTTTTGCTCAGATGGCTTTTTTGACAAAAAGTACAATGGATTCAATATTGATAGAAATAACTTTTTATCTTTATAGAAGCTAATCAAATCCTTTTGAGTAACAGGTTTTCCATCTAAAGTAATAAAATTTTTGCTATTATCATATCTATGTTTTCCTCTAACTAAAATATGATTTGTACCTAATTTATCAGTAAAATGTAATTCTCCATAAGAAGCATCACAATTTTTATTGATAAGACAAGCCTTTTCGTCTCCAGATAAATTAGTGCCTAAAACAATATTGATAATTGTATATAAGATATTACTTTTTCCTGAACGATTTTTTCCACTTATGTTTGTCACATTATAAAGTTCTGTTTCAAATAGTTTTTTAAATTTTCTAAAACCAATGGTTTTCACATAATTAACTTTCATAGTTTTATCTCCTTTTTCTTTTCCTAGAGTAAGGTTTTCGCAAATCTTTTGGCAAAATCCAATCTTCTGTACCATCTTTAAATCGAACATGATAATCCAAATAATAAGGATCTCTCTCAATTATTTTTGCTGGTACATTTTTATAGATTTTTCCATTATTTTGTCCCATTCCATTCACAATAACCTTACTGCCTTTCTTAAATTCATTAAACATGGCAAAATTCTCCTTTTTTATTTTTACTTGAGTATTTACTTTTTGTTTTTATTCATGTATAATAAAATAAAGTTAAGATATGTAACTTGTATAAATAGTAGTATAAGAGCTTCTGCTTATGCTGCTATTTTTTTTTGAGCTTTTTGGATAAATTCCAATTTTACTGCAAATTTAATATTTCCGACATCTTGAATATCTAGTCTTACGACAGTTCCTAAATCACATTTTGATAATTCCTCTATATATTCTGGTTTAATAGCAATTTCAGAAACTTGGTCTTTCATGTCTGCAAATTCTCCCATAAAATATTCCTTTTTTTGTCCTTTATTTAATATATTTTTTGTAAAAGTTTTTAATAAGACATAGCAATTGTCATAATTTATATTTTCCGTATTTTTATTTGTTTCAGTTTCATTATCTTGTGTTTTTTCTGGTGTTAAATTTTGTTCTTTATTAACATCATTAGAAGTAGCAGATTTATTTGTAGTAGTTTGAGTTGACTCTTGTTTCTTTGCTTGACTGAAAATATCCAAGACATAATTATTAAAAGTTTTTCCTAAGATATTTGATTGTTCAATTTGTTTTAAGAATAAAGTATAATGACCTTTAATTGATTTTCCTTGTGATTTTTGTAATTTTATATAATCATCTAGCTTATTTATTGAAGTTTGACCTGTAATTTTCATTAAAAAAATTCGATCTGTACTAACACTAGGTATTAAAAATTTAAGCCATCCTATACGATTACATGCACATTTTCCTGTTTCATTTTTTTGTCTATATTGACATTCAGGACCTTTACAGGCAATTTGTTGCCAACCGTTTTTTACTCTTTGAGTTGCTTGATTTGAGCCTTCAGGACATCGACAAACTTCTCCACTCTGATTATATCTAATATACTTTTTTGATAAAGGATCTTCATCGAAAAATTCTATATCTATGCTTTGTTTTCCCTTGAATAATTTATCAAACTTTTCTACATAGGATTGCATATAAGTATCTTGAGTTTTTACTATAAAATATCCATATTCTTTTACTTTGTTGTTTATTTTTTCACCATGTTGTACTCTACCAATAATAGGCAAATTCACTAATCTAGTTTGTTCCATTTTTTAAACCTTCCTTTCTTTTTTATGCAGCAATTAATTCTTGCTTACAATATTGTTTCTGATTAATTTTTGTTAAATCTACTGTATATACAGGGTAAATCACACTGTTCATAACACAGATACCAACCTGTTCTTTTAAAATACCTAAATCCATTAATTGAGGGATTAACATAGGCTTGTATAAACAATCTACAACAATTTCATTTTCTTTTAATAATCTACGGTTTTGTTCTAATGTAATATCTGCAAAATGAGCTGTTTCATTTGTTGATGGATCAGTTCCAAAAAGGCTAAGTTGTAAATTTCCATTTTTGTAATATGAACTATGGATAAAACATTTTTTAAATACTATTTCGTATAGTTCAAAACTAAAACCACTTTCCATAATTTAAAATCTCCTTCCTTTATTTCTGTGTAAAAGATTTTTTGATAATCCTCCTTTCTTTTAATTTTGGGTAAAAAAAGAGAAAGTAAGTTTTTAGCGATAAGGGGCTGTCGCTTTAAATTTCTTACTTTCTCTTTATTTAAGGCACAACAAATAATCTATATATTTATATCTGCCTAAATCCCAATTTTATGCTACATATAAAATGTAGATGTACTGCTATTAACTAAATTTTAATAGCTATGCCACAAATATTGTGGGTAGTTATAGAAAAATCTATAACATAATCTTTATACACAATTCTATTTTATAGATTTTTTTTATAAAATTCAATAAACGCAGAAAAAAAATTTTTTTGCTTGATTTCTAGGGCTTTTTTTAGATTTTTTGTAGGGAATAAAAACTTTTTTTAAAAAAATCTTGTTATCCCTACTGTAGCAATACATTTAGCAAATAAAAAATTTTTTTCTTCAGCATTCCTATTTATCCTTAAACTTTATACAATAGAATTGAAAGGAGGAAATATTATGTCAGACATTATTGAAGAATTTTTAGAAGCTAGAGAAGATGAAGGTAAAATAGACATTGAAAGTAAAGAACTAACGGATAAAGAAAACTTCAGAAGAAAGAAAAATGAAGAATTATATAGTTTTATTGATAAAAGAATACATCCACGTTCTCGTAACACTTTAATAAATTTAGTGGAACGATACATTGATGCTTATTGTGATTATAGCCAATATGAAACTAAATTATATTACAAAGCTGGTTTCTCTGATGCAATAAAAGTTATTTTAACTTCTCTACGGAAAAGATGCTCTATAAATATATAGAGCATAAAAAATACTTAAAAAAAATGTAACATAATTACACTTATGATACATTTATAACCCATTTTTGACTAAATTCGATAAAAAAATGTAACATAAATGAGTAAAATGATATTGAAAAAATGTAACATAAATGAAAGGAGCGAAAAACAATGTTAGAAAAATTTATTGAGTATATGAAAAGAAAAAGTTTATCAGAAAATACTTACAATAGTTATGCAAATGATGTAAAAATATTTAAACAGTATTATGAAGATTCCTACGGCGAAGAATTAAACACTCTTTTTCATGCAGATATAAAAATGTATTGTAATTTTTTATTAAAAAATAATATTTCAAGTACAAGTATAAATAGAAAACTTGCAGCATTGAAACAATATAACTTATTTTTAATTGATGAAGGTTTACAAAAGGATATCGTTATACGAGATAAAGATTATATAAAAATACAAAAATCAATGATAAATAAAACTATTCCATCTATGCAAGAAATAAACAAATTAAAACACTTTGCTTGTAGAGATGAAAAAAATGCAAAAAGAGCTTCCTGCTTTTTGTCAATACTTATATATGGTGGACTTAGAGAAAGTGAAATTGTTTCAATAAGACTAATAGATATAAAATTGGAAGAAAGATTTATAAATATTATTGGTAAGGGAAACAAATTTAGGCAAATAATAATAAATAATTTTATGTATGATGCTTTATCTGAATATTTGGAAGAAAGAAATTCAATAGATACAATTAATCCTTATTTGTTTATAGGACAAAAAAATAAAAATAGTAAAGAGCCACTTAATAGGAATTTTTGTAATAGATTATTAGATAAATATAAAGATTTATGCAAAATAGAAAAGTTGCATCCCCATTGTTTAAGGTCTTTCTTTTGTTCTAATGCTCTGCATAATGCAGGTTATAGTATTGATCAAGTTGCTAATCAGGCTCGGACATAGTAGTCTTAATACAACTAAAGGATATCTGATTACAGAGCAAGAAGATTTAATTTCTTTAGCAAATAAATTGTAGTATTCTTTCATATTTGACTCTTTTGGCAATTAACTAAAAAAATCGAAATAAGTATTGCAAAATAAGTGGAGAATATGATATATAATATATATGGTATTTATAATAACAGTATGACATAATATTGTTTAAGAGTCATACAAAAAACCAAAAAAAGAAGGAGGAAAGAGTATGCAAGAAGCAAAAGAGAAACCAAAAGAAATAAACAAAAGAGGAGGTGAAAAAGAAATAAGAAGTAAAAGGCAAAAAGGTATAACATTGATTGCACTTGTAATTACAATCATTGTCTTACTAATCTTAGCTGGAGTAAGTATTGCGACATTGACAGGAGAGAATGGAATACTAACGAAAGCTAATGATGCGAAAGATAAAACACAAATAGCTGATGTAAAAGAGCAAGTACAAATGGACATATTAGCGGAGCAAATGGAAAATACAAGAGGAAATTTATTAGATACAAAACTGAAAGAAATTTTAGATAAATATTTTGAAAATGTACCAGAGGCAGACAAACTAGAAGGAGAGCTAAAAAAAGATGGTGGATTAAAATTAAAAAGTAAAGCAAAATATGGAGGGCAAGAAGTAGATATAGGAGAGATATATGATGGGAATTTAGCAAAAGAACCAAAACCAGTAACAGTAGAAGAATTAGAGGAATCATTAGTAGATAGTACAAAGGTACAATATGTAACAAATTATGGAATAGATATAGATAAAGACGGAAAATCAGAAGATGATTGGGAGATATTTTATGTGGAAGATTATAACGGAGAAAATAATCTAAAAGACGAAAATCAATCAGCTACAGAGAAAAGAGTATTCTTAATAGCATCAGATTATGTGCATGCAGATACACAAGCATTAAAAGATGCCGTAGTAAAAGAAAAAGCAAGTATGACATCTGGAACAGGACAATCGGCAGACTATGTAAAATATTGGAACACTTCAGATGTAACATACATGCCAACATATAGTTGTACATTTGCGAAGTTGTTTGAATTTAGTCAATATGATATAAATAAATATCCAAAAGTAAACAATTTAAAATGTGTAAGAAGTTTATTGTATACAGAAAACTGGTCAAGTTTTGTCAACGACGGATTTGCAGAATGTGCAACAGGAGGACCAAGTGTAGAGATGTGGATAAACAGTTGGAATAAAAGACATAAAGAAAAGCCACTCTACTATAATGGACAGGGTTATGGAATAACAAATGGATACAAAGTAGATACAAACCAGACATCAATTAATAGTTATTCAGTAAGTGTTGGTAATAATAGTGATAAATTATACTTTCCACATGATGCAGAAAATGGGGACTTTGATAAAGATGGAAATGAAGAAGCTTGCTACGGATATTGGTTAGCTTCACCATCGGACTATGACCGTAACTATGTAATGAAGATTGATTGCGAAGGTCTAGTGAATAATATATATTATTACTATAAAGCCTATGGTGTTCGTCCTATAGTTTGCTTAAAATCTGATGTCAAATTTTTGAAAAGTAATGAAGACATTGGCATATCTAATGCAGAATGTTTTGAGCTTGTAAACTAATTTGACAACTGTACGTTTTTGAAGCAATACTGAAGAATCAAGTGTTTGAGTGCTGAAAAATGCGACTAGAAGAAAACAAAATGAAGGACAAAATCAAATTTCAAAACGAAATTTATATAGCTATCAGAACACTTGTTAAAGAATGAAAAATAAGAAGGTATTTGGACAAGTATGTCTAGTACCTTCTTTTTAAAAAAGTGTCTAAATAAGATATTCGTTAAATATGAAAAAAGAAAAATACTTTGCCTTTGATAAATAACTAATTTTCTAAGGTGAAAAAATTTATCATCTAAATTATAAAATATATGTAAAATATCAAAAAGAATACAATTTGATTAAAAAGTTAATAAGTTAGTTGTCAAAAAAAGTCAGATATGATAGAATATTTTTAAATCTAATAAAAGGAGAGCTTAGAATGAATCCAGAGGAAGTATTCACAAAACAAGAATTAAACGAAATTAAAGATATAGGAGTAAATATTGAAAATAGACTATATACATCAGAAGAATGCAGAATATTAGTAAATAGAATAAATGAAAATATAATTAGTGAGAGTAAAAAAGATATTCCTAATAGAATTAATAATCTTCGTAATGTTTTAACTACTTTAATAAAATTTCAAAAATGTGAAGGGTAAAATAATGAATTTATACAAAGGTTTAATAAAATGTGGGGAGTGTAACCATTCTTTCAAGCGGAAGGAAAGAAAGAAATAACATTAACTATAGATGCAATTACAGATTAAAATATGGAAAAAATAAATGTACTAATGATTCTAGTATAGAAGAAACATTTATTACAGATTTAATAAAACAACAATTATATGTTATAAATATGGATATAAAAAATGTAGATATTCAATCAATAATAAAAGAAATAATTATTACAAGAACAAGAATAGAGATATTTTTTAAAAATCTTTCTATAAAAAGTTGTTATTCTGATTCTGCGACAGGGAAATTACACTTTGATACATTAAATTCTTAGAAGGGGTACAACAAAATTTTAATTTTTTTCGATAGGGGAGAGCAAAAAATACCCATATCGAATAATTATAGAATCTTCAAAAATAAGGCATAAGATGGGAATATAAAAGGTTCTTCTACAATACTAATCACATAAATTGCGGAAGAACCACTTTTATTTTAAAATAAGCAAGTACTTTTTCCAAAACGTTTATTTGTTAGTTTACAAGTTCGAAACATTCTGTATTACTTGTTTCGCTAGTTTTTATCAAGTTGACATTAGTTTTCAGACACACTAGTGGTCGAACGCCACAACCCTTACTACTATAAGTATAGTCACTAATTAAGCCACTAAACTCGGCATACATCACAAGATTTTCGGTATAGTAGGACGGGGATGCAAACCAATAGCCATAACATTTTTCGTCTACCCCATCCCTATCGACATCAAATGAGGATGTATTATGTGGGAAATATAGCGGATCATTTTTTCCATTTCCTGATGCATTTGGTTTTATAGCATAGCCATAATTACTTGTTAAAAACGATATTGTATTTTCTGGATATCTTTTGTTCCAACTGTTTACCCACATCTCTACACTTGGTCCTCCTGTCGCATAATCAGCCCAATCTGTATTTACAAAATCTATCCAGTTTCCTGTACATAATAGGCTTGATGCACATATTGAATTTTTATATTTATGACTTGTCATAGCTTTGTCTTTTATATCATATTGACTAAATTCAAACAACTTCGGAAATGTACATGCTAACTTATTTTCGCCATTAGGATTTTGACTTTCGTTTGGTAGTGTGCAATGATATTCTGGTGATGACCAATATAAAATATAATCTTTTTCCCCTCTATTTGTACTACTTGTCATTCCTGCTTTTTTAATACTTTTTTGTATTGGAGAATTGTCATCCCTTTTTTCTTCTTGACCTTCGCTTTTTTCTTGTACTTTTGCATAATCTGATGCTATTAAAAATATTCTTTTCCCCTTTGTTGGCTGATTTCCTTTTAGTGGATTATTTTCCCCTTTACTATAATCCTCTATATAAAATATTTCCCAATCGTCTGTTGCATTACCATCTCCGTCTATATCGATTTCATAATTTGTCACATATTGTATCTTTTTGTTATCTGCTAATGATTTCTCTACTTCTTCTACTGTTACAGATTTCGGTTCTTTTACTAAATCCCCATCATATATCTCTCCTATATCTACTTCTTGTCCTCCATATTCTGGCTTACTATTTAATTTAAAACCGTTTACATCTTTTAATTTTCCTTCTAATTCGTCTGTTTCTGGAACATTTTCAAAATATTTATCTAAAATTTCTTTTAGCTTCGTATCTGATAAACTTCCGCCTCCATTTTCCATTTTCTCGGCTAATATGTCTAATCTCGCCTGTTCTTTCACATCTTCTATCTGTGTTTTATCTTTCGCATCATTAGCTTTCGTCAGTATTCCATTCTCTCCTGTCAATGTTGCAATACTCACTGCTGCCAAGATTAACAAGACAATTATGGTTATTACAAGTGCTATCAAAGTTATACCTTTTTGCCTTTTACTTCTTATTTCTTTTTCACCTCCTCTTTTGTTTATTTCTTTTGGTTTCTCTTTTGCTTCTTGCATACTCTTTCCTCCTTCTTCTTTTGGTTTTTTGCATGACTTTTAAATATTATATTATGTTGTTTTGATATTATATTATCATATATATTATATACCACATTCTCTACTTATTTTTCAATACTTTTTTCAATTTTTTTATTATTTTTTGCTATTTACATAGTTTGTTATGTGTCTATTCAAAGTACATCACTTTTTTAAATGAGATATATAGTGAGATATCCGACTCATTAAATATTAAATACCATTTTTTCCCAAAAAATTATCACTAAAATCCCATAAATTTCATATCTATTTTTTATATAATTTTAATAGGGCTAATGTACCTGTT
>CANQTZ010000015.1 GCA_947626865.1 uncultured Clostridia bacterium | reverse complement strand
AATTATGATATTGGAAATTTACGAGAATAAAAAGTTTTCTAAAAAATTTTTATAGCATACTATAAATTTTGAAATTTAAAATCATGATTTTTAAATTATGTAACTATAATAATATGATTTTTTCAAAATGTCAATAGTTTTTTAATAATATTTACAAGAAAAACTAGAATCCCCTTTTCTTTTTTTCAAAAATGTAATATAATGTGTTTGTCAAATTTATAAATTGGCAAGGAGGTAGTAAAATGCCAAGTAGTAATGAAAAAAATAATAACAATAATTCTAGAGAAAGGGCTAAACCACGTAAAGTACAAAATGGTAACAAAGTAAAAACTAACAAAAAAAATGTAAATCGAAATACTACTGGAAAAACTTCTAAAAAACCAGAGGTAAAGAAAAGTTCTAAAAAGCAAAAATTGAAATTTTCTGACAAGCATCCTAAACTTTCGATGTTTATAAAAATTATGATTGTATTATTTTTATTAGCATGTGTAGTTGGTGCAGGAATTATCGCTGGAATGTTTTTTGGTTTGTTTGGTGATGATTTTGAAATTACAAAAGAAGAACTTAAAGTTAATGCTGCAAATTCAGTAGTAGTTGATAGTTCAGGAGGTGTCATTGCAGATTTAAGTGGAGATGAAAAAAGAAAAGTTATTACTCTAGAAGAGATGGCATCATATTTGCCTAAAGCTTATGTAGCAATTGAAGATGAAAGATTTTATAAACATAGTGGTGTAGATTTTAAAAGAACGGCTGGAGCTATTGTAAATACAATATTTAAAAGTGGTTCTTATGGAGGAAGTACAATCACACAGCAATTAGTAAAAAATATTACAAAAGATGATGAGCGAAACGGAATGGAAGGAATCTTTAGAAAAATAAAAGAATGGACAAAAGCATATCAAGTAGAAAGGATGATATCGAAAAATCAAATTTTGGAATTGTATTTGAATATATTATTTGTAGGTTCGAATAATCTACATGGAGTTGAATTGGGAGCAAAATATTATTTTAATAAAAGTGCTAAAGATTTAGATTTAGCAGAATGTGCTTTTATGGCAGGTATTAACAGTTCACCTAATTCGTATGACCCATTTGATACAAGTAAAGACAATTCAGAAAAAATTAAAAATAAAACCAAAGTAGTTTTAAACAAAATGAAAGAACTTGGATATATTGAAAATGAAGAAGATTATAATACAGCAGTAGCTAAGGTAGATGGCGGTTTGCCATTCCAAAAAGGAGAAACACAAACTTCTTCTGGTTATTCTTATCATACAGATGCAGTAATAGAACAAGTTATTAATCAAGTAATGGAAGAAAAGGAAATTTCTAGAGAACTTGCTCAAAACTATGTATATAGTAGTGGACTTACTATTTATTCAACTGTAGATGCGAATATTCAATCAACTGTAGAAGCAGAAACACAAAAAGATAAATACATAAAAACAGGTTATGAAAAAAATGCTGATGGTACTTTAAAAAACGAACATACACAAGCAGCTATTGTTGTAATAGACTATAAAACAGGAAATGTACTAGGAGTATCTGGAGGAGTTGGAGCTAAAACAGGTTCTAACTTAAATAGAGCAACACAAAGTAAAAGACAGCCAGGATCTTCTATAAAACCAATTGCTGATATTTCACCAGCATTACAAGAAAAAGTAATTACTGCTGCAACAATGTATGATGATGTATTAACAGATTTTAATGGTGGATATCAACCAAAAAATGATGGCAATAAATATATGGGACAAATTGGTATTAGAGATATCATTGCATATTCACAGAATGTGCCAGAAGTAAAAATTATGAAAGAATTAACTCCAGGAAAATCTATAGACTATTTAAGACAATTTGGAGTTACATCTGTATATAAAGCATCTGATAATGCACAGCACAATGATGAAAATCCAGCACTTGCAATTGGAGGATTAACAGAAGGAATTAGTCCACTAGAAATGGCAGGAGCATATAGTGCAATTGCAAATGATGGAGAATATATAAAACCTACTTTCTATTCAAAGGTAGTAGATTCTAGTGGTAATACGGTATTGACTCCTGATCAAACAAAAACAAGAGTTATATCAGAGCAAAATGCTTATATTGTAAAATCAATTTTACAAGAACCTGTAAAAAAAGGAACAGCAACATATTGTGCTATACCAGGTATGGATGTAGCAGCAAAAACAGGAACAACAGATGGAAGTAAAGATAGATGGCTTTGTGGATTTACACCATACTATACAGCAGCTTGTTGGTTTGGATATGACAACCCAGAGGAAGTAAAAGACAGAGATTTTCCAACTAATCCAGCGGGACAAATCTGGGATTCAGTTATGACACAAATACATACTAATTTGCCAAATGCAACATTTACAAGACCAAGCGGAATTGTAGAACAGACAGTATGTGGTTTAACAGGATGTTTAGCAACAACAGCTTGTTCTAATGTACACAAAGAAATCTTTACATCAGATAATTTACCACAAAATTGTGAAGGACATGGTTCACAAACAATCTGTTCTGAATCTAATAAAGTAGCAACACCATATTGTTCACAATATGTACCAACTAAATCAAATAATTTTGGTGGTGTTCTACCAAAAGAAAGATTAAAATTGTGGAAGGCAGTAAATGGCTCAAGTGGTTCTCAAAGAGGTAGAATTGATGAGGTTTGTGATATACATACTAAACCAAAAGAAGAAGAACCTACAACCAATACAACAAATACTACAAACACAACTCCATCAACCAATACAACAAATACGACAAATACAACCAAGTTACATAATACAACAAATACGACAAATACAACTAATACTAGCAATACAACAAACACAACAAACAGCACAAATACTAGCAATACCACAAATACAACTAATACAAATTAAATCGCGTGACTATAAAGAAAGAGGGGTAAGTTTTGGATATTTATTTATATAACACATTAACGAAAAAAAAGGAGATATTTAAGCCAATAGATGAAAAAGAGGTAAAAATATACTCTTGTGGACCGACAGTATATTATTATGCCCACATTGGAAACTTAAGAGCATATCTATTTATGGATAATTTAAGAAGAGTATTAAAATATAATGGATATAATTTGAAACATGTTATGAATATAACTGATGTAGGGCATTTAGTATCAGATAGCGACGAAGGGGAAGACAAAATGCTAAAAGCAGCTAAAAGAGAAAATAAAAATCCTTTTGAAATTGCTAATTATTATTTAGCTGCTTTTCTAAAAGACATTGACAAACTAAACATTGATAGACCTGAAATTATTGCAAGAGCAACAGAACATATTGATGTAATGGAGCAATATGTTAAAAAAATAATAGAAAATGGATATGCATATCAAACTGAAAATACCATATATTTTGACACATCAAAATTAGATAAATATGGAGTATTATCTAATCGTAATGTAGAAGAACAAAAAGCAGGTGCTAGAGTGGAATTTGACAATGGTAAGAAAAATATAACAGATTTTGCATTGTGGATAAAAGCACCTGAAAATCATTTAATGAAGTGGGATTCGTTTTTTGGAAAAGCTTATCCGGGTTGGCATTTAGAGTGTTCTGCAATGAGTTATAAATATTTAGGAGAACACTTTGATATCCATACAGGCGGAATGGACCATATTCCAATTCATCACGAAAATGAAATAGCACAAAGCAAAGGATTTTGTGGTAAAATACCAGCAAACTTCTGGATGCATGTTGACTTTTTACAAGTAAATGGTGGAAAAATGGCAAAAAGTTTAAACAATTTATATACTCTAGATGACCTTAGCAAAAAAGGCTATGAACCATTAGTATATAGAATGTTTAATTTTACATCTAACTATAAGACACCAATAAACTTTACTTTTGAAGCAATGGATTCAGCAAAAATTGCTTTAAATAGATTAAGAGAAGGATATTTAGCTCATACGCAAGGAAATGAAGAAATAGAAGATAAAGTAATAAAAGAATATGAAACTAAATTTTTAGAATCAATCAATGATAATCTAAATATGCCAGTTGCAATGAGTGTAGTATGGGAAGTAGTTAAAAGTCCAGAAAAGTCAAAAAAATTAGCAAATTTACTACTAAAATTTGATGAAGTATTAGGATTTAATTTAAAAGATTATAAAAATGAAAAGCAAGAAATACCACAAGAAATTTTAGAGTTAGTAGAACAAAGAAATCAAGCAAGAGAAAATAAAGACTGGGCTAAATCAGATGAACTAAGAGATTATATTCAAAGTAAAGGATATGAAATAAAAGATACAAAAGAAGGTACACAAATCAAATTAATATAAACGAAAGGTGGAATACAAATGGCAATATTATTACCAGGAGGAGCAGGATATATTGGAAGTCATACAGCAATAGAACTATTAGAAGCTGGAAAAGAAGTTGTGATTATTGATAATTTTTCTAATAGCAATCCAAAAGTATTAGATTGTATAAAAAAGATAACAAATAAAGATTTTAAATTTTATGAAATGGATTATCGAAATAAAGAAGATTTAAAAAAAGTATTTGAAGAAAATCAAATTGATGCAGTAATTAATTTTGCTGGTTTTAAAGCAGTAGGTGAGTCAGTAGAAAAACCTATTGAATATTATGAAAATAATATTATAGGTGCATTAGCTTTACTAGATGTTATGAGGAAATATAATTGTAAAAAATTTATATTTAGTTCATCAGCAACAGTTTATGGAGAGCCAGAAAAAATTCCTGTAACAGAAGATTGCAGAGTTGGAGGAACCACAAATCCTTATGGTAATACTAAATTATTCATTGAACAAATTTTAAAAGATGTTTATACATCAGATAGCACTTTTGACATTTGTATTTTAAGATATTTCAATCCAGTAGGAGCACATGAAAGTGGCTTAATTGGAGAAGAACCACAAGGAATTCCTAATAATTTGATACCATATATTGTTCGTGTAGCAAATGGAGAATTGAAAGAATTATCTGTTTTTGGAGATGATTATGATACCCCAGACGGAACAGGTATTAGAGATTATATCCATGTAGTGGATTTAGCCAAAGGGCATATAAAAGCTCTTGATAAAATAGAAAAGGAAGGTAAAGGATTATTTATATATAACTTAGGAACTGGAACAGGTTATAGTGTATTAGATATGGTAAAAGCTTTTGAAAAAACAACAGGTAAAAAAATACCTTATAAGATAGTAGGTAGAAGAGATGGAGATGTAGCTGTTTCTTATACAGATCCTAGCAAAGCTAAAAAAGAGCTAGATTGGGAAGCTACAAAAACATTGGAAGATATGTGCAAAGATTCGTGGAATTATATTATAAATAGGTAATTGAATAGTAGGAGGAGCAAAGATGATAAATTTTAAACAAGAAATTGCAAACCAAATTGCAAAAGTAACAAATTTAAAACAAGAAGAATTAGAAACCTATATAGAAACACCAAAAGATGTAAGAAATGGAGACTATGCATTTCCTTGTTTTCGTCTTGCTAAAGAATTGAAAAAATCGCCAGCCCAAATTGCAATAGAAATTAAAGAAAAAATAGAAATAGATAGCAAAATTTTAGAAAAAGTAGAAGTAGTTGGGGGGTATTTGAATTTTACAGTCAATAAAATGTTATTAACGCAAGAGGTTTTAAAAGAAATAGAACAGGAAGATTATGGAAAATCTAACATTGGAGAAGGTCAAACAATATTGGTAGAATATTCTTCTCCTAATATTGCTAAACCATTTCATATAGGACATTTAAGAACAACAGTTATAGGTGCAGCTTTATATAATATATATAAATATTTAGGGTACAACACAATAGGAATTAATCATTTAGGAGATTATGGAACACAATTTGGAAAGTTGATTGAGGGCTATAAAAGATGGGGGAATGAATATGATTTAGAAAAACAGCCAATTGAAGAATTGATGAAAATTTATGTTAGGATTAATGAATTGTGTAAAGAAGATGAAGAGGTACTTGAAAAATGTCGAGAAAATTTTAAATTATTAGAACAAAAAGATGCTTATTGCCTAGAAATATGGGAAAAATTTAAAGATTTAAGTTTAAAAGAGTTTCAGAAAATCTATGATTTGCTAGGTATTCAGTTTGATGAAGTAATTCGGAGAAGCTTTTTATAGTGATAAAATGGATAAAGTTTATGAAATACTAGAGCAAAAAAATATACTAAAAGAATCAGAAGGGGCACAAATTGTTGATTTAGAAGAAAAAGGATTAGGAGCATGTATTATTAAAAAATCTGATGGTACTAGTATTTATGTAACAAGAGATTTAGCAGCTATTAGATATCGTGCAAAAAAATATAATTTTGATAAATGTTTGTATGTAGTAGCGTATGAACAAGCTTTGCATTTTAGACAATTATTTGAAGTTGCAAATTATTTAGACATACCTGAAAAGTGTAAACATGGGCTGAAACATGTGCAATATGGAATGACACGTCTTAGTACTGGCAAAATGTCTACAAGAGAAGGCAATGTTATTAAAGTAAAAGACTTATTGCAAGAAGCAATTAATCGTGTTGATAAGATTATACAAGAAAAAAATCCAGATATGGAAAATTCAATGCAACAAGCTAAAAAAGTTGGTATTGGAGCAGTCATCTTTCATAATTTGTCCAATAATATTATAAAAGATCAAGTATTTGATTGGGACAATGTTTTAAATTTTCAAGGAGAAACAGGACCATATATTCAATATACTTATGTGCGAACAAAAAGTGTGATAGAAAAAGCAGGTTATATACCAAAAATAGAAGAAATCAATACAGAAAAATTGTTAGATGAATATTCACAAAATATAATAAAATTAATATACTCTTTCCAAGATATTTTGCTACAAGTAGTAAGCAAAGACGAACCATCTATTTTAGCAAGATATTTGCTTGATTTAGCAAAAGCATTTAGTAGTTTTTATAATGAAAATAAAATTATTGTAGAAGATAAAGAATTACAAAATGCTAGAATCTATTTAACACACAGCGTTGGTAAAGTTTTAAATATAGGGGCTAGTTTACTTGGAATAAAAATGCCAGAAAAAATGTAAAAAAACACTTGAAAAGCATAGATGAATATGTTACAATATAAACATCATTTATCTATGTTTTATAAATTGTTAAAGTATTAATTGTATTCTAATTTTATCTATGAAAAAAGTTAATTCTTTATATTTTATCAAAAATTTATTTTTTTCTATGTAAATCTATTTATAACAAGTATAGTTCAAGGAATAAAGGAGGTGAGTGCGATATATGACAGTTGAGGAATTATGGCAAAATTTACAACCATTTCTAGAAAAAGTGAACCATATAGATGATATGCAAAAAGACATTGGCATTCTTAAAGAAGACGTACATGAAATAAAAGGAGACGTTAGTATATTAAAAGAAGATGTTAGTGAGTTGAAAGAAGATGTAGGAGTTCTAAAAGAAGATGTGCGAGTTCTAAAAGAAGACGTAGAAGTTCTAAAAGAGGACGTAAGTGTCTTGAAAGAAGACGTAGAAGTTCTAAAAGAGGATGTAAGTGTCTTGAAAGAAGACGTAGAAGTTCTAAAAGAGGACGTAAGTGTCTTGAAAGAAAATGTAGAAGTTCTAAAAGAGGACGTAAGTGTCTTGAAAGAAGACGTAGAAGTCCTAAAAGAGGACGTAAGTGTCTTGAAAGAAAATGTAGAAGTTCTAAATGAAAAAGTGAGTGTTCTACAGAAAGATATGCATGAGGTGAAAGGAGATATACATAAAATTCAAGATGTAAATATGACAACGATAATAAAAAATCAAACAAATATTATGAATGAAATCAAAGAAACAAATCAAAAGCTAAATCAGTATATAGAAAAAAATGAACTTGATCATAAAAAATTTGAATATGAAATTGCAAAATTAGATTGGAAAAACAAAATAGCTAATTAGATAAAAATATAAACATAGATAAATATTAAAAAAAGTAATTATTATTAAATATGTAATAGTTACTTTTTTGGCATATAAAGTTTTTATTGGCTCTATGTATTAGTTAATTATCGTTACTAGATAAATGGTTTCAAGATGAGCGTACCATTGTAGTATAAGAATTTGAATGGAATGTCGAATGTGCATGGAGAAATTTTAGAAATTCTATGCGATTTTATGGAAATAGTTCACTATTGTGAAAGGGTGCCATAAAATAAATTAGAATTTCTTAAATTTCGTAATAAGCCGAGACATGTAATGAAAATCTTATACTACAATGGTACGCTCATCTTGAAACCATTATCCAGTAACTAATCATCTAAGATTTTAAAAAAACCATTGCGAATTGATAACAAAGGTGTTATAATACAAACAACATTAAACAACAAATGAAATAAAAAACTAACCAAAAAAAGAAATAAAAAAAGAAGGAGAAGAAACACAAGATGATTGACTTTCATTCACACATATTACCAAATATTGATGATGGTTCAAGAAGTATCGAAGAAACTATTGAACTAATAGAAGAAGCACAAGATGCAGGATTTAATGAAATTATTTGTACATCACATTATCTAGAAAATTACTATGAAACTAATGTACCAGAAAGAGAGGTTTGGATTCGTGCAATTCGTGAAAATTTACAAATAAAAAACAAAGCAATAAAATTACATTTAGGAAGTGAAATCCATTTATCAGACAATATCATTTCTTTACTTGCAGAAGGAAAAGCAAGTACAATAAATAATACAAGTTATGTATTATTTGAGCTACCATTAAACACAGAGCCAATGAATCTTTATGGAAGTATTTATGAAATGACACAAAATAAGCTAGTTCCAATATTAGCACATCCAGAAAGATACACTTTTGTTCAGCAAGATCCAGAATTAATCTATGATTTAATACAAAAAGGAGTTTATATGCAGTTAAATTATGCAAGTATCACTGGTCATTATGGAGCAAAAGCACAACTTATGGCAGAAAAAATGTTAGAAAATAATATGATACATTTCTTAGGAAGCGATGTACACAGACATCATACAATTTATCCACAAATTCCTAATATTATAAATAAAATAACTGATATAGTAGGAAAGAACAAAGTAGAAGAATTAACAACTACAAATCCAGAATTAGTATTAAAAAATAAAAGAATAGATATAGAAAAACCGAATAAAATAGAATTAACTTTAAAAGAAAAAATTATGATGAAATTTAAAAGAAATTAAACAAGAAGGGAAGTATAAGTATGAAAAAATATTTTGGAACAGATGGAATCAGAAGGATTGCCAATACCGAATTGACACCTGGGTTAGTCTATAAAGTAGCAAAAGCAGGTGCGTATGTATTATCTAAGCACACAGACCATACACCAACAATTTTAATAGGAAGAGATACACGTATATCAGGAACACTTATTGAAAGTGCTATGGTAGCAGGCTTTTTAAGTTATGGTGCAAATGTAAAATTATTAGGAGTAATACCAACACCAGCTGTAGCATACTTAACAAGAAAATTAAAAGCAGATGCTGGAGTCGTTATTTCTGCATCACATAATACATATGAATTTAATGGAATTAAATATTTTAGTAACAAAGGAACAAAAATAGATGATAATCTAGAAGAAGAAATTGAAGAAATAATGGATTCAGGAAAATTAGATGAATTAACAGCTGTTAACGATAAAATCGGAGTATCACAATATTGTTTCGATTTACAAGATGAATATGTATACTTTTTTAGAAAACATTTTGATGAGGTCATAGAAAATAATTTAATAGATGATTTCGTTGTAGGAATTGATACTGCAAATGGAGCAACATCTGTTGTTGCAGAAAAAGTATTTAAAGCATTAGGAATAAAATACAAAATAATAAATAACAATCCAGATGGCGTAAATATTAATGAAAATTGTGGTTCTACACATTTAGAAATGTTAAAAGAATTTGTTGTAGAAAATCATCTGAACTTAGGAGTAGCTTATGATGGCGATGGAGATAGATGTCTAGCAGTTGATGAAAAGGGAAATGAAATAGATGGAGATAAATTATTAGCAATAATTTCTAGTAATTTAAGAGAAAAAGGAAAGTTAAAAAAGGACACAATTGTTGCAACTGTTATGAGTAACTTAGGTTTAAATAAATATGCAAGAGACAACGGATTAGAATTATTGCAAACAAAAGTTGGAGATAGATATGTTTTACAAGAAATGTTAAAAGAAGGATTTAATCTAGGAGGAGAACAATCTGGTCATATAATTCTATTAGATTACAATCCAACAGGAGATGGAATACTAACTTCAATTATGTTAATAAAAGCAATATTAGAAAGTAAGCAAAAAGCTTCTGAATTAGCTAAAACCATTAAATTATATCCACAAGTATTAATAAATAGCAAAGTAAATGGAGATAAAAAATACGATTATGATAAAGATAAAGAAATAAAACAAGCAATTGAAAAATTAGAAAAAGAATTTGCAGGCAATGGAAGAGTATTAATTAGACCATCTGGAACAGAACCATTAGTTAGGGTTATGATAGAAGGTGAAGACCAAGAGTATATTACAAAAAAAGCACGAGAAATAGCTGATTTAATTGAAAGCAAATTAAAATAAGTATTTTATTATAAAAGTGTCGTAATATTAATGTAATTAAAATGTAATAAAAACTTAATATAAAAAGCTTGATAAAATAAAAAATTAATGTTATGATATTAAAAGTAGACAAAAGAAAACGGAGGGATTTAAATGTTTATTTTTGATATATCAAATCCATTGACATTAATATTAATGTTAGCTGCTACAGTATTGCTGGTATTTCTAGCTCAAGAAATAAAAAAGAGTTATGTTAGTGCAATTACATTATTCTTTTATTTAATTGTTTTAATTATTCATGTAGCACAAATAGCAACATTGCAAGAAGAATTTAGATATATGTTGACTACACTTTCAAGATGCATAGCAATTGATTTTGTTTTCGTATTAATTACATTTTTCGCTTACTTATGGGTAGATGATATAGAAGCAAAAGCAGAAGGAAAAAAGAGTCTTGATAATAGTTTAGATTGGTTTTGGAGAAAGATATAAAAATTCTAAAAAAAACAAGTTAAACTTTTAGTTTAGCTTGTTTTTTTGGTCTAAATACTAAATTAGTAGCATATACATATATATAGGATACTTTGGACAAGGAGAATATATATGTTTAATGTTACAGTATTAAAAATGAAAGATATTAGAAAATATGTATTAGGAATGTTAATAACAATAATTGCCATTATATTAATAAGCAAATGGATTCCAAAAATTGCACAAGAAAAAAAGGCATTACCACAAATTTTATCAAATCATAGTATGATACAATGTTTTGCAAAAACTATACCAAATATAGAAAGTGCTAATCAAGAAAAACAAGAAATAAACAAAGAAGCAACAATGCAGAGTATTTTAAAAACTCAAATTAGCTCTTTGCAAGGCGTTATACAGATGGAAACAGATGAAACAACACAGGAAGTAGCAAAAAGTGAAAATCAAGAAGAAGAGGTAAAAGAGAATCCACAAGAAGAAATACAACAAGCAGAAGAAGGACTTTCTACAGAAGTAATAACACAGAATCCTATTAAAGAAAACTATCAAACACAATATGGAAATGTAAAAATAAAAAATGAGACAGACTATGTACTAACTAATGAAATATTAGAACCTAATATTACAATAGAAAATAAAAATATCATACTATTTCATACACATAGTTGTGAAAGTTATACTTCAAGTGAAGCTTATCCATATACTCCAACAGGAAGTTTTAGAACAACAGATTTAAATTATAGTGTTACAAGAGTAGGAACAGAATTAGAAAATCAATTAAAACAATATAATTACAATGTAATTCATGATACATCATATCATGATTATCCAGCATATACTGGCTCATATACACGTTCTTTAGCAACGGTAGAGAATATTTTAAAACAAACTCCATCAGATATTATAATAGATGTTCATAGAGATGCAATAGGAAGCAGAAGTGATTATGCTCCTATTGTAAAAATTGGAGAAAATGATGTAGCAGCACAAATTATGTTTGTAATTCGGCACTGATAAGGGCGGTTTGTGGCATCCTAATTGGCAACAAAACTTAAAATTTGCAATTAAGATACAAGAAAAGGCAGAAGAACTTTATCCAGGGCTTTTTAAACCAATTATGCTAACACAATCAAGATACAATCAGCATGCGGGAAAGTATGCTAGTATTATTGAAGTTGGGGCAACTGGGAATACATTGGAGCAGTGCTTAACAAGTATGAAATATTTGGCGAAAGTTATGTATGAAGTTATGGAATCCCTTTAAATTTTATATGTCAAAATAGTAATATATTATTTATTTGTAACTCCCAACTACATAACAGGCTTTTAATAAAGTTAGTTAATAATTACCATTTTTCATAACTTTGTGTGTCGCAACTTCCATATAGAAGAAAACTAGTATGTAAGTTGCTCCAATCGCACTTGCTTCGCTCGTTTGGTCGCTTACGCAGTTATGAAAAATGACAATTATAACTAACTTTTTATTAAAGACTGTTATGTAGCCTAAGAGTTATGAGTAAAAAATATATTAAACATTCTTGTTTAGCATATTTTTTACTGAACTGTAACATCTAGCAACAATTAAAACAAAAATTCAAGTATTAATACTTGAATTTTTTATTTGCTTTTTATATAATAGCGGTAAGAAAAAAGAAAAGGAGTGAATGATATGGCAAATATAAAATTAGATTTAAAAAATACTGAAATTAAGCAAAAGGATATCTTAGAGTATCAAGAAAAGGTAAAAAAGATACACAAAAACTTACATTCAAGAGCAAATGACAAAGAAGATTTTGTAGGATGGCTTGAATTACCAACAAATTACGATAAAAAGGAATTTAGTGCTATAAAAAAATCGGCAAAAAAAATAGCTAAAGAATCAGATATTTTAGTTGTAATTGGAATTGGTGGATCATATTTAGGTGCTAGAGCAGTAATAGAAGCTTTAACAAGTTCATTTTATAATATGCTTCCAGACAAACAAAGAAAGCACCCTCAAATTTTATATGTAGGAAATAATTTAAGTTCAAATTATATAAATGAACTAATTGATTATATTGGAAAAAAAGACTTTTCTGTTAATGTCATATCAAAATCCGGAACTACAACAGAACCTGCAATAGGTTTTAGAATTTTTAGAGAAATATTAGAAAATAAATATGGAATAGATGAAGCAAGAAGTAGAATTTATGCTACAACAGATAAAGAAAGAGGAGCATTAAAAACATTAGCAAAAAACGAAGGGTATGATACATTTGTAGTACCTGACAATGTTGGAGGTAGATATTCAGTTCTAACAGCAGTGGGGTTATTACCAATAGCAACAGCAGGAATTAATATAGATAAATTAATGCAAGGAGCACGTGCTGGTCAAGAAAGATTTAATGATGCTAGCTTAAAATATAATGAATGTTATAAATATGCAGTAGCACGTAATATTTTATATAAAAACAAGAAAAAAATTGAGATATTAGCAAATTATGAACCAAAAATGCATTATTTTACAGAATGGTGGAAACAACTATTTGGCGAAAGTGAAGGAAAAAACAAAAGAGGAATTTTCCCAGCTGGAGTTGATTTTACCACAGATTTACACTCAATGGGACAGTACATACAAGAAGGAAGAAGAAATCTATTTGAAACTGTACTTGCAGTAGAAGAACCTAAGTCAGATATATGTATCAATTCAGATGACGATAATTTAGATGGACTAAATTATTTAGCAGGAAAAAATTTAGACTATGTCAATAAAAAGGCAATGGAAGGAACTGTTAAAGCCCATGTTACAGGCGGAGTACCTAATATCATGATAAAAATGAATCAATTAGATGAAGAAAATCTAGGAGAACTAATTTACTTTTTTGAAAAGGCATGTGCAGTTTCAGGAATGTTATTAGGAGTTAATCCATTTAATCAACCAGGTGTAGAAGAATATAAGAAAAATATGTTTAAATTGTTGAAAAAGCCAGGTTATTAATATCATATAAAGTCTAGTAACGCAAGAAAGGAATGAAATTCACAATGATATATCAAGAAAAATTCAAAATAGGACTAAAAGATGTATGGAAAGGAAATGAAGTCAGCAATAAAGCAATTCTACAATATTTAGAAGACATTGCAGCTTATCATTCAGATAGTGTAGGATATGGCATAAACACTACAGAAATAACACATCTTACTTGGGTTTTACTAGATTGGAAAGTAAAAGTATTAAAAAGACCACAATATGGGCAAACTTTAGATATACGAACATGGTCAAGACGTATTATAAAATGCTATGCCTATCGAGACTTCGAAATTTACGACGAACAAGAAAACTTATGTGTAATAGCCTCATCAAAATGGCTATTAATAGACAATAAATTAGGAAAAATCACAAAAGTAGAACCAGAAGTAGGAGACAAATACTCCTCAGAAATAGGAAAATCAGTCTTTAATGAGGAAGACATAAAAAAATTGGAAGAACCAAAAAATTACAAAAATAGTATAATATATAAAGTAAAGAGGAAAGATATAGATGTATTAAATCATGTTCATAATTTATATTATTTAGATTTAGCTTATGAAACATTACCAGAAGAAATTTATAACCAAAGACCATTTAACAAAATAAGAATAATGTATAAAAAAGAAATAAAGCTAGGAGACACTGTACTTTGCCAATATGCCCATGAAAATAGCAAGCACATTGTAGTAATAAAAAATAGCGAAAATCCAAAAATCTTACATGCAATCATCGAATTATGTTAATGTATCAAATGGGACAGGCACAAACGGTACATCGATGTGCTTTTTGGGACGGGTTTGTACTCAGATTAAGTTACTGGCTAATGGTTTTAGATAAATAAATTCTTAGAAGCATTGAACTATAAGATTTTCATTACATTCCTCGGCTCATTGCAAAGCTTGAGAAATTCTAACTCATTTTATGGCACCCTTTCACAATAGTGAACTATTTCCATAAAATTACGTAGAATTTCTAAAGCTTTTCCAATCACATTCGTCATTTCATTCAAATTCTTATAGTTCAATGCTTCTTAAGAAAAAATATATAAAAACCATTAGCTAGTAAGTTACAGCTAGTAATCTGAATTAAGAAAAAAATGTAAAAAAATGTTGAATTTTGTAATTGGTCTGTGTTATAATTAATAGTGCTTTCAATTTAGCAAAAGTTAGAAATAGATTTCTAATTTTCAAGAGGAGGAATTAAAAAAATGAAAAAAGATTTAAGAAAGACAAAAATTGTTGGAACAATAGGACCAGCAAGTGAAAAAAAATTAAGAGAGTTATTTGATGCACGGCCTAAATGTCACTAGAATCAATTATTCTCATGGTAGTTGGGAAGAACAGGCTGAAAAAACAGAAGAGATTATTCGCTTAAGGAAAGAGTTAGATATACCAATAGCATTGCTTTTAGATATGCAAGGTCCAGAAATTAGAACAGGAATGTTAGTAACTGGAAAAAATGAAAAAATACAATTAGAAGATGGGCAAAAATTTACATTAGTAAACGAAGATATAATAGGCGATAAAGATAGAGTTTCAGTATCGTATAAAGAATTATATAATGATGTAAAACCGGGTTCAAAAATATTAATTGATGATGGTGCAATTGAATTAGTTGTTGATGAAATTGTAAATAAAGACATTGTTTGTACAGTTGTACATGGTAATGGTTTAGGAAGTAGAAAAACAATGAACTTGCCAGGTACAGCAGTACGTTTACCAGCTTTAAAAGAAAAAGATATAGCAGATTTAATTACTGCTTGTGAGCATGATTATGATTATGTTGCAATATCATTTACTAGAAACAAAGATGATATTGACCAAGTTAGAAAAGTATTAGATGAACATGGAGGAAAAGACATAAAAATTATAACAAAAGTAGAAAATGTAGAGGGATTGGAGCACATGGAGCAAATTGTAGAATGTGCAGATGCCCAAATGATTGCTCGTGGTGATATGGCAACAGAAACAGATTATACAGAACCACCAGTTATGCAAAAAAAATTCATAAAACTATCTAATAAAGCTAACAAACCAGCAATTACAGCAACACAAATGTTAGAATCTATGACTTACAATCCATTACCAACCAGAGCAGAAGCAAGTGACGTTGCAAATGCTATTTACGACAGAACAAGTGCAGTTATGCTATCTGGCGAATGCGCTCAAGGAAAATATCCAGTTGAATGTGTGCAAACAATGGTAAAAATAGCTAATAGAATTGAAAAAGATATAGATTATTGGGAAAGATTTAGAAACAACAAATATAAAGAAATAGATACACTTGAAAGCAAAATAGCATATTCAACATCTGTTATGGCAATGAATTTAAATGCAGATGCAATAGTATGTTATACTCATACAGGAGATTCAGCAAGAAGATTTGCAGGATTAGGTGTAGGATGTCCAGTTTTAGCAATTACAGACAGCAGAAGAACATATAATCAATTAGCATTAGTATGGAATGTAACACCAATCTATGTAGAACCAAAAGAAAATATTGATGACGTAGTAGAAGAAGGAATTGAAAAACTAAAACAAAAAGAAATACTAGAAAAAGGTGACATAGTTGTTGTATCAGGAGGAGCAAAATGGTTAGCAAGTGTAGAAGATAGTAAAAGAATAGGTGGATTTGCAAAAATATAATCTATCAAAAGAAAAAGGAGTGTGAAAAATCATGCCAGAAAACAAAGCAACACGCCAAAGTTATGGAGAAACTTTAGTAAAATTAGGAAAAGAAAATGAAAATATAGTAGTATTAGATGCAGATTTAGCAACAGCTACAAAAACAGAACTTTTTGCCAAAGAATTCCCAGAAAGATTCTTTGATGTGGGAATTGCAGAAGCAAATATGTTCGGAACAGCTAGTGGACTTGCAACTTGTGGAAAAATCCCTTATGCAAGCACATTTGCTGTGTTTGCAGCTGGAAGAGGATATGACCAGATACGAAATAGTATATGTTATCCTAACCTAAATGTAAAAATTTGCGCAACACATTGCGGAATAACAGTAGGAGAAGATGGAGCTACACATCAAATGTTAGAAGACATTTCTTTAATGAGAACATTACCAAATATGACAGTAATTTCTCCATCAGATGATACCCAAACCAAATGGGTAATTGAAGAAATTAGTAAAAGAAAAGGACCTGTTTATGTAAGGCTTGCAAGACTTGCAACACCAATTATATATGACGAAAACCAAAAATTTGAAATTGGAAAAGCAGTCCAAATAGGAAATGGAACTGACGGATGTGTGTTTGCAACAGGAGTTATGGTAGCCCAAGCACTAAAGGCTAAAGAAGAACTAAAAACTAAAGGAATTGATATAAGAGTGGTAGATGTTCACACAATAAAACCAATTGATAAAGAAATGATAGTAAAATGCGCAAAAGAAACTAAAAAATTGGTATCTATTGAAGACCATAGCGTAATAGGTGGATTAGGTTCAGCAATAGCAGAAGTTCTAACAGAAGAATATCCAACAAAATTAGAAAGAATGGGAATAAAAGATACCTTTGGAAAATCAGGAAAAGCAGAACAATTAATGGAATATTTTGGATTGACAGCAAAAGATATTGAAAAATATTTTGAGTAAGTTTTTCTGTTAAAAAGAGAAAATGCGAGGAAAATAATAGAAAATGTAAAAAAACCAACATTTTCTATTATTTTTTTGGTAAAAAAGTATTGCAAAAAATTAATATTATTGTTATCATTAAATAGTATAGGATAAAAATGAGGAGAACTAAAATGATAGAATTTAGAAATGTAACCAAAACTTATGATACAGGAACAAAAGCAGTAAAAAATGCTAATTTTATTGTAGACAAAGGAGAATTTGCATTTTTGGTAGGTTCTTCCGGAAGTGGAAAATCAACACTTATCAAACTAATATTAAAAGAAGAAGAGCCAACATCTGGAAATATAATAATAAATGGAAAAGACACTACTTTCCTAAAACCTAGCAGAATACCATACTTAAGAAGAAGCATGGGAGTAGTATTTCAAGACTTTAGACTTTTATCAGACAAAACAGTTTATGATAATGTAGCTTATGCTATGTACATAGTAAGAGCAACACCAAGACACATTAGAAGACAAGTACCAATGGTACTTTCATTAGTAGGCTTAAGTGGAAAAGCAAAAATGTATCCTAATGAACTATCAGGAGGAGAACAACAAAGAGTAGCATTAGCAAGAGCATTAGTAAACAATCCATCTATGCTAATTGCGGACGAGCCAACAGGAAACTTAGACCCAGACACAGCATGGGATATAATGAATCTATTAAATGACATCAACATGAGAGGAACAACAGTTGTAGTAGCAACACATGCAAAAGACATTGTGGATAAAATGAAAAAAAGAGTTATCCATATAAGAAAAGGCGAAATAATAAGAGATGATAAAAAAGGTGGGTATGATTGTGAAATATAATAGATTTGGATATTTAATTGGAGAAGGATTTGGAAATGTATTTAAAAATAAAAAATCAACAGGTGCCTCCCTTATGATTATGTGTGCAACAATGATAATCTTTGGTATTTTCCTAATACTAACAGAAAATATTAATCATTTTGTAACAGAAGTAGAAGAAGCACAGGGAATGCAAGTATTTATAAATAATGATGCAACACAAGAAGAAATAGACGAAATAGGAGAAAAAATAAGAGCAATAGATGGAGTAAGCACAATAGAATTTGTCTCAAAAGAAGCAGCACTTGACCAGATGAAAGAAAAATTCGGAGACAAAAAAGATTTATTAGCAGGCTATGAAGAAAACAACATTTTTCCAGTATCTTATGTAGTAACCCTAACAGATTTAAACAAAAGCAAAGATGTACAAAATACAATTAAACAATTTGACAATATCAAAAAAATAACAAGCAAAGATGAAACTGTTTCAACTTTAATAAACCTAGCAAATGGAATTAAAATTGTAACAGGTGTTATTTTAGTTTTATTAGTTATAATATCAATATTCATCATTGCAAATACTATAAAACTTACAGTTCATGCAAGAAGAAAAGAAATTTCTATTATGAAATATGTTGGAGCAACAAACGGATTTATTAGATGGCCATTTATAGTAGAAGGAATGATAATAGGTATTGTAGCTAGCGTAGTTTCAATAACATTAGTTGGAATAACATATTCTGTTATAGCAGAAAAAATGGTAAATTCACAATTTATGCAAGTAATCAACATGAGCTTAGTAACATTTGGAGATATGTTTGAATCAATTATATTTGTATATATGTTACTAGGAATTGGAATTGGAGCCATCGGAAGTGTTATTTCGATGAGAAAATATTTAAAAGTATAAAGGAGAAAAAATGCGTAAAATTTTATGGGTTATTTCCATTTTCATACTTTTTAGTTATTGTATCATACCTTATGCTCAGGCAGAAGAAATTGACGATTTACAAACAAGACAAGAAGAACTACAAAATCAAATTAACGATGCTACAGGACAGCTAGAAGGGGTTCAAGACGAAATATCAGAAAATCTTGAACAAGTACAAAAATTAGATGAAAAAATAGCAAGCTCCCAAACAGAATTAGATGAACTAAATCAAAAAATGGGTGAATTACAAAAATCTTTAGACGAAGTAGGAGCAAAATTAGAAGTAGCTGAAAAGAAATATAACAAACAAAAAGAAATGCTTGAAGTAAGGCTAATAGCCATATATGAAACAGGTGATACACAATATTTAGATGTTATATTAAGTTCAAAAAGTATTTCTGACTTTTTGTCTAACTATTATTTAATTACCGAATTAACAAGCTATGATACAGAATTATTAGAAGAAATGGAAAAGCAAAAAAACAAAATTGAAACAGCCAAAGAAAAATTAGATGCCACACAAAAAGAATACGCAGTTATAAAACAAAATCAAATAAGGACAGCAAAAATACTAGAAAACACGAAAAGCATGAGAGAAAACTATATTGCCAAATTATCTGACCAAGAAAAAGATATACAAGGCAAAATAGACGAATATAATAGGCAATTTGCAGAAGTAAATGCAGAAATATTATCACTTGCATTGCAAGGGATTGATACTAAATACATAGGCGGAGAATTAGCATGGCCAATTCCTGGATATACTAGAATAACCTCAAAATATGGAATGAGAACACATCCTATAACAGGAGTTTACAAATTACATACAGGAGTTGATGTAAGTGCACCAATGGGAGCAAATTTCGTAGCAGCAAATGACGGAATAGTAGTAAAAGCAGGATACAATGGAGCTTATGGTAATATGGTAATGATAGACCATGGAGGAGGAGTTTCTACATTATATGCACATGGTTCAGAAATTATGGTACAGGTAGGACAAACTGTAAAAAGAGGCGAAACAGTAGTTTTAAAAGTTGGCTCCACAGGATATTCAACAGGACCACATGCCCACTTTGAAGTAAGGCTAAATGGAGTAGTAACTGATCCAATGCCATATATTACAAGTGGAATAGTTCCAACAACACAAAATCAAAACACAAATCAAGAAGAAAATAATACAGAAAACAATGCGGAAAACAATACGGAGAACAATACAGAAAATAATAACAATACAAATTAAATAAATAGGAGGAACGTATGAGAAGATTAGGAATTAAAATAATAGGAATACTAATAATTGCAATATTAATATTACAAATGAATGTAGTATTAGCAGTATCTTCTGAAGAAACAAAATTAAAAAATGAGCAAAACGAAATCAATAGTGATAAACAAGAAGCAGAAGAACAATTAGAAGAAGTACAAGCTCAAAAATCAGAAACAGTAAAACAAGTAGAACAATTATCAACACAAATAGAAGAATACCAATCTCAAATAGACTCATTAGATGGGCAAATTTCGCAATTAAACACAAAAATAAAAGAATCACAAGAAAAATTAGAACAAGCGCAAGAAGAATATAATAAACAACAAAAACTATTAGATGATAGATTAGTTACTACATATATTTTAGGAGATACTTCATACTTAGACTTTTTACTATCATCAGAAAGTATTACCGATTTAATTTCTAATTATTATCTTGTAACAGAATTAGCAACCAATGATACAGAATTATTAGAAACAATCGAAAAACAAAGACAAGAAATAGAAGACACCAAAAAAGGCTTAGAAGGAAACAAACAAGAACTAGCAACTTCAAAAGCAAATAAAGAAAGTGTTGCAAATCAATTGCAAGTAGCCAAAAAAGAAAAAGATCAACAAGTAGCAAAACTAAGCGAAGATGAGCAATCAATCCAAAAACATATAGATGAATTACAAGAAGCAAGTAGACAAATAGAAAAAGACATACAGGCAGCCCAAGCAAAATATGCAGCACAATTAGAAGCATTAAGGAAAAAAAGTAGCAGTAGTTCATCAGGCACAGCATCTGGTGGAGGAACTTATACAGGAGGAGGAAGTGGGGTACTACAAAGACCAGTAAGTTCAGGTTCAATTACAGCAGGAATGTATTACCCAAGCGGAAGTTTCCATGGAGCAATAGACTATGGAGTACCAGTAGGAACACCAGTATATGCTGCAGCAGATGGAGTTGTATATGCTACAGCAAACTTACAATCAAGCTATGGAACTTATGTAGTAATACAACATACAAATGGATTACAAACATGGTATGCACATGGTACTAGAGGTTCAATATGCGTATCTCCAGGACAAACAGTATCAAGAGGACAACAAATAATGAGCTCTGGAAATAGCGGAAACTCAACTGGTCCACACTTACATTTTGAAGTAAGAGTATCACCATATAATTACAATACATGTAGGGTAAATCCTACACAATATTTCTAAAATAAAATAAAGGAGCATATAATTTAATTAGGTGCACAAAATGTCGCATTGGGGACGTTTCCTTTGCGACATTAAATACATCTTCTTATGTGTACCTTCCGGACAGAGTGAGAAAGGAATGAGGTTAGAATGGAAGAAAAAAGAAGATTTAAAATATATAAAATTATAATGTTAGTTGTATTGGTAGCATTTATTACATTTTTATGTACTTCAATAGGTATGTATCAATACTTTGCCAATAATGGCACGGGAAGTAATTTTATATTTGCTAATTCGTCATCAAATGATAAAATCGAAGAAACACTAGAGAAATATAAATCTATTATTGACAAATACTATTTAGGAGAGGTTGACGAAGAAAAGCTAAAAGAAGGAGCAATTAAAGGATATATAGAAGGACTAGATGATCCATATACAGAGTATATATCAAAAGAAGATATGAAAGATTATCTAGAAGATACTATGGGTAACTTTGTTGGAATAGGTATTTATATGGTAAAAGATACTGAAAGCAATAAAATACAAGTATTAGCACCTATAAAAAATAGTCCTGCACAAAAAGCTGGAATCTTGCCAGGCGATTTGATAATATCTGTTGATGATGTAACATATAGTGCAGATGATATGTCAGTAGTTGCAAGTAAAATAAAAGGAGAAGAAGGTAGCACAGTAAAACTTGAAATTTTAAGAGGTACTGAAACAAAAAAATTTGAATTAAAAAGAGAAAGCATAAGAGTAAATCCTGTAGAAGGAAAAGTTTTAGAAAATAACATAGGGTATATTGAATTTTCATCTTTTGATGAAGACACAGCAAAAGAATTTAAGGCAAAATTTGAAGAATTACAAAAACAAAACATTAAATCCTTGATTATCGATTTAAGAAATAATGGCGGAGGAATTGTTGACGAAGCATTAGAAATTGCAGATTATATAGTAGAAAAAGACAAAGTGCTTTTATATGAAGTAGATAAAAACAACAATCAAGAAGAAAAAAAATCAGAGAATGATCCAATCATCAATATGCCAATTATAGTATTAACAAACGAAAATACAGCAAGTTCATCTGAAATTTTAGCAGGAGCATTAAAAGATTTAGGAAAAGCTAAAATTGTAGGAACAAAAACTTATGGTAAAGGAGTTATTCAGCAAGTATTAACATTGCCAGATGGTAGTGGTTTAAAAATAACGTCAGAAAAATATTTAACACCAAGCAAAACCGAAATCAATAAGGTAGGAATTGAACCAGACGAAAAAGTCGAAATACCAAAAACAGTTGAAAATGTTCTAGACATAGACGAAAAAGATGATACACAATTACAAAAAGCAATTGAAATGTTAAAATAAATAGAAAGGATAGAAAAATGAATCTACCAAACAAACTAACTATATTTAGAATTATCTTAGTACCAATAATGGTAATAATTCCTTTTTTCAATATCAAAGGAGAAATTTTAAATATACCAATTACATACATAATAATGGATTTAATATTTATTATAGCATCTATAACAGATAAGCTTGATGGATATCTTGCAAGGAAAAATAATCAAATTACAACATTTGGTAAATTCTTAGATCCTTTAGCTGACAAAATATTAGTTTTAACTGCTCTAATAATGCTAGTTGAAATGCAAAAGTTGCCTTCTTGGATTCCAATTATAGTTTTAGCAAGGGAATTTATGGTTTCAGGTTATCGCCTAATTGCTGTTGAAAAACAAGGTAAAGTTATTGCAGCTTCTAAATGGGGTAAAATAAAAACAGTTACACAAATGATGGCTATTATTATTGCATTTTTAGATGTAAATGCATTTGGTGCATGTTTTACAAGTTCTTTACCACCAATAGCATTTATTGTGAATTTAGCAGTAACAATTATGATGATAATACAAACAATTGCAACAATCTTTTCAGGATATGAGTATATGAAAGGAGCAAAAGAATTAATTATAGAATAAATTTTATCTTGACAAATTACATTTTTTGTCTTAATATAAATAAAGATTTTTTGAAGATAAGGAAGGAGAATACACTATGGAAGAAAAAGAAGTAATTTTAACACAAGAAGGATATAATAATTTAGAAAAGGAATTAAACTATTTAAGAACAGAAAAAAGAACAGAAATAGCAGATAGAATAAAAGTAGCTTTAGGGTTTGGAGATTTATCTGAAAATTCTGAATATGATGAAGCAAAAAATGCTCAAGCTGAAAATGAAGTAAAAATAGCAGAATTAGAGAACAAATTAAGATATGCAAAAATTATAGATGAAAATGATATTGACACAGAAACTGTGCAAGTTGGAAATATTGTAAGAGTATTAGATATGGAATTTGATGAAAAAGTAGAATACACAATAGTAGGTTCAACTGAGGTAAATTTAGCAGAAAATAAAATATCTAATGAATCACCACTTGGAAAAGCTTTATTAGGAGCTAAGAAAAACCATGTTGTTGAAGTAAATGCACCAGCAGGAATAATGAAATATAAAATTTTGTCAATAAAAAAATGAAACCATAATATTTATGGTTTCATTTTTTAAAGTTCATAATTTTATAGAGAAATAGCAGATTTTAGAGCCAATTCAATCATATTATTTAATCCAGTTTGTCTTTCTTGAGGAGTAGCAATATCCTTAATATATTTAGAATCTACAACACTCATTAAGCAACTAGCTTTTTTGTCTAATAATTTTGCTACATAGAATAAAGCAAAAGCTTCCATTTCTGCACTAACAGGATTAAAGTTTTCAGGAACTCTAGCTAAAAATTGATTTACATCTGTCATATACACATCAAAACAGTCTGTACATACTGTATTTCCTTCTACTAATGCAATTTGATTTTCTTGTGCAGTAGATATTATTTTATTATTTAATTCTTGGTTAGCACTTACAATATGACAAGTTTCGTTATTTAATGTAAGAGCAAAATTGCTTTCTGAAAATACTTGGTTTGCTAAAATAATATCAAACAATTTTAGTTCTGGTTTGTAAGCCCCACAAGAGCCAATTCTAATAATATTTTCTACCTCGTAAAATTTAAACAATTCGTAACTATAAATCCCCATGCTTGGCATACCCATACCAGATGCCATAACTGTTAAATCTTTGCCTTGATAAGTTCCGGTATATGCATATATGCCTCGTACTTGATTAACAAATTTTGAATTTTCTAAAAAATTGTCTGAAATGTATTTTGCACGTAAAGGATCTCCAGGCATAATGACTGTTTTTGCAATATCTCCTAAGTTTGCTTCGTTGTGTGGTGTTGACATATAAAACCCTCCTTTATAATTTTATATTGTGTAATTAACTAACAATAATAGTATAACAATAAAAATAAAAAAAGTTAAGTTTTTTGTATGAGTTTTTTAAAACATTTTTTATTTTTCATATTGACAAATAACGTCACTATTGATATTATAAAAAAGAAGTATCACTCAAGATACGAAGAATATATTTTGAAAATACTAAAAACAAAAGAAATGGAGGAAAAAAATATGTTAAACAAAGCAAAAAATGAGGATTTTTTTGATGTGAACCAAGCAAGGGAGAGGGCAAAAGAAAAAACGAAAGGAATAACTTTGATAGCACTCGTAATTACGATAATTGTTTTGCTAATCTTAGTAGCAGTAAGTATTGCGACATTGACAGGGGAGAATGGAATATTGAGTAAGGCAAATACAGCAGGAGAACAAACAAAAGATGCAGAAGAAGATGAAAGAGTAAAATTAGCAGTATCAACAGCATTGTCAGATAATTTAGGAGAAGGACTAACAACAGAGAGTTTAAAAAATGCGATAGGGAATGAATTTGGAGAAGATAAAAAAGATAAGCTAACAGGAACAGGACCATGGAAATATGAAGGAGAAAGAAAAGATTATACAATAGAAACAACGGGAAAAATTACGGAAACAGCAAAAGGAAGTCAAGAAGAGACAGGAACAGGAAAAACAGTTGCTGAGTTGTATGATGGAGTAAATAATCCAGACGAAGTAAATTATAAAGAAGATGCAATGCATATAGGAGACTATGTAAATTATGATGCTGGAGCGTGGGAAGAAACGAAAGAAGCACCGACATCAGAAAATCCATTTGAATTTGGAGGATATACAGCTGGGCACAGTAGAAATGAAGAAGTATCAGGGGGGTCTAGCGGGGGTACACTTTATAAAGGATGGAGAATATGGGATGTGTCAGAAGATAAAAGTACAGTTACATTAATATCAGCGGGATGTCCAGAACTATATTATCATCAATTTGGTACTAATTATGCCTATAATTCAGAGAAAATATTGACAGGAAAAACGGCAGGGATAATAGATGAAGAGCAAAAATCGGATCCGCGAGATTGGAATTCTGATTATGTACGAGGAAATGGAGCTAGTGCAAGAGTAATGACAAAAAGTGATTTAGATATATGGTACAATAAATATATAGATGGAAGTGTAGAAAACTCATACAATATTGAGAGTTTTCCAAAGAATACAGAAAATAAGTTGATATCAGTAGTAGCATGTGAACAGTATTACTGGCTTTGCTCTACTAAAGACGGCGGAAAATTGGATTTAGTGCATTCTTACTTTCGCTGTGTGAGCAACAGCGCCAACGATGTGAATGGGGTGCGTGTCCTAGTTTCTCTAAAATCTGGAGTCAAATTTAATGATACACCAACAAAAGAAACTCACGATGAATTCGAATATAATAGATGGACAATAGAATAAGAAGTATAAGTAAATAAGGAACCGAGTGGGCTTGATCTTAATACCCGAACTTTTTTCTAAAACCTAGAGTGTCAATGGATTCAAAGAGTAAAATTAGCGTCCAGAAGAAAAAATTTATATAAAAAAAGAAGAACTAAGGAGAATAAATTACGTCGACTTAGTTCTATTAAAATTTTATATCGAAAAAATAAAAGTTTATCGGAAATTTTTACATGACAAAAAAACATAATAGAATGGAAAAAAATTCATGTTAAGTTATAGAAAAATCAAATGTCATAGAGTAGGAAATTACATTTAAGAGTGGCAGGCCTAATGGAGCAAAAGGCCAAATTAAAATACATTAAGCCAGTATTAAAAATAGAAAAAATTCGCTTATGGCTTTTACCATTATTTTTAGAATATTTAATTTTTAAGTAATTTTTGAAATGATTCTTATTCTTAGCATAATCAGCGCCAATAATAGAAAGCCAAAGGATGGCAATGCAAACAAGACCGAAAAGAGTAGAAAAAGAATGAAGATTACGCATTTTAGAACTTTCTAAATGAAAGCCATTTGATTTCTGAGATTTAAAAATAAATTCAATAGAGCTGAAGCGATAGCCATAATGTTTAATAGCCTCACGAGTATTACCATTAGTAAGAATAAAAAATGGCTCTTTGTGAGAAACAGATTTACTTATAGCTAATTTAGTTTGAAACATTTTACTAGTAATTTGAACACTATCAAAATATCGAGAGGAAGAAAAATATGGTTCAATATCAGCAATAGTAGAAATCATATCA
>CANQTZ010000014.1 GCA_947626865.1 uncultured Clostridia bacterium | reverse complement strand
TCAAAGAGTTGAAAGGTGGCAACACACTCCGCTTATTCTCATTTCACTATCTAATATACAACATTTTTTTATTATTTACAAGAGAATAAATGATTTTTTTGTAAATTTTTACTTATAACAAATATAATGTTTTTTAAAAAAGTAATTTACCTACCACTGAGTCAAACTGTAAGCGCCAAGAAAATCCACTATATTATCAGTTTCATATGATTGATAATATAGTGGATTACCTTATGCTCGGTTCTTATAAGACTTTAATACTATTATTAATAAAATTGATATAGATAATATTATTAATAATATCGTTAATGTTTTCTTTAACATTAAATGTTGCCTTGACAGCAGTTCTGTATAAGAACTGGGTTGATAAGCAACTACATAAATAATAAAGCTCACATCTGTACTTTGGCGGATAGATGTGAGTTTTCATAATATATTCGGCAAAACCACGTTTGTGGATTGTCATTTCCTATTTTTATTATACTCTATTTCTCGCAATAAAGTCAAGAAAATATAGAAATTTTTTGGAGTGGGTAGTTATGTCCTTCTCTATTTTTTATGCAACTCTCTTTTTATCTTCCCATTCCCATACCTTTTGAATGCCTTTGAGTTTGAGATTGATTTTGTGATTGAATTGTTCTATTTGTATTTTCAACATTACATCTTAACGAATCAGCAAATAATTTTGCTTTTGACTTATAGTCTGTAGATTGATTTTGAGCAATTAATTTAGTAACAGCTTCTCTTTTTTTATCATGCAATTGTTTTTCTTTATTTTTTCTTTGAATATCGTCTCTTTTTTTCTGAGCCACTTGTGAATATTTATTATTCTCTTGAGATTGTTTTTCTCTATCATCTTGCTGTTTTTTTAATTCTTGTTGGTGTCTTTTTTCTTCTTCTTGTTGTTTTACAATTTCTTCTTGTTGTGCAATAGATATACCTTGTTCTTGTCTCATACCATGAAATATAGGTTCTTTATCTGGTACATCCATTTTAAAGAATACTTTACCATCTTTTATTTCCATACTACCTGGATTCATCCCTTTTTGTCTAAGAATAACTCTACCCAGCCTTAGCATTAAATTTTGTCTTAGAGTAACATCTTGCAATGTAGTAGCAACTGTTTTAACGGAAAAGATACCTGTATCTAATATATCTGCTATATGTACATCAAATCTTGACATTTCTTGTTCTGGAGTTCTTCCTTTTAACATACTATCTGAAGATAAATACATGTTGGCAGCATCCTTATCTGTTTCTGCTACAGTTTTTGGAAAATCAGGCAAAATTCCTTTTTGTTCATTATCTTTAGCTCTTTGCTCTACTTTTACTAGGTTGTTAGCATTTAGCTTTTCAATTATAATATTTTGGACATCAGGTAATTGCAAAAATTGTTCCAAATAATTATTTCCTATATCTAAGGAAATACTATCAGCTGCTTTTAATATGTGGATAAAATCAGTTCTGTTTTGGGCAATATTAAGTTTAAATTTTTGATCTTGAATTGCTTTCAAAACAGTTTTTATGTTTTTTGATTCATTATTACTTCTTCTATTATATATATCTACTGTTTCAGTTTTATTATATATTTCAATTACATGGTTAATCCATGATTTTGTATCCATATCAACAACACCTCCCTACACTTCTATTATACCATTTTTTTGCAAATTCGTCAAAAAGTCTTCTCTTTCTATATTCATTTAGATACTTCCTTTATTTTTCCTAAATATATTCTTAATTTTATTAAAAAGTCTTATAAATATATTTTCTTTATATTCTACCATTTGTAAGCTAGGCTCTATATTATCTGTTATATCTGTTTTAGACTCTTTCTTTTTGAAAATATCATTAGGATTATATTTTTCTAATAGTTCTTTCTGATATTCAAATTCATATATATGTTCTGTTAAACCTTCTATGTTTTCTGGATTGTTTAAAATTGAACTACATATATCATTCTTTATTTGTTCATAATTTTCATATATTTTTTACATTATATCATAACAAAAAATAAGAATATACGCATTTTATTTATATTAATAATTTTCTTTTATTATAAAATCAATCGCCTTTTTGCATTTCCTTTTAGCAGCTTTTATCATATACTCCAAACCTTTTTCTATATTCTTTTCTAATCCGTACCCATTTAAGTACATTTCACCTAAGTAATATTGTGCCAAACTTTCTTCAATTTCAACATCTTTAAAATTTTCTATTGCTTTCTCATAATTTTGTTTTGTACCATTTCCATAATAGTACATTTCTCCCAATAATTCCCCTGCCTTAGTATGTACTTCTTTTTCGACTAAATTTGATAATATATCAAATGCCTTTTTCTCACTTTTTTCTATTCCTTCACCATTATATATACAAACACCCATCATATAAATTGAATTTTTATGTCCAATTTCAGAAATATTTTTATAAATTTCATACGCCTTAGCATATTCTTTTGAATAGTAATATCTATTTCCTAATTCATACATAGCATATTTATTTTCTTTTGATTCTTTCTCTAGTTCTTCTAATCCTTTATTAAAATAAATTATTTCATTAGATAATTCATCTATATCTTTTTCTGATGCTATATTTCTTAAATGGTATCCTTCTACAATAGAATTATAATAACTTATCTTAATTATAGCTTTTTGTATTCTTTCTTTATAATCTTTACTATCTAACTTTTTCATTTTCTTTGACAATTCATTTATTATATGTTCACTTGGTTCAACATTAAATAATGTTTCTCCTTTTTCTATTATTTTTATTTCATTATTTAACACACTAATACAATCTTTTAAATATGTAATTTCTTCTTCTTCTGATGTTGCCAATACATAATAAATGGCAAGTTTAATTACATTTAATTCTTCATCAATTCTTTCTTCCATATTAAATTTCATTCCTTTCTCGATTAATTAAAAGGCTCACATAGCAATGAAAGCCTACCCTTTACTGTGCTCACAATTATTATTTGTTTAAAAAATTTTAGCATAAAACTAACTTATTGACAAGATAAAATTTTTAGATATTCAAACAAAAAAACAATGGATTGAAACCATTGATTTTACTGGTAAACCGAAACTTACAAAATACGAACCCTATTTATTTAGGAAATGAAATGGTAATATATTTTTATTATTCGTAATGTAACCACATACTTAATATTCTTACTGTTTGTTCTTTTTCTAATACTTCGTAAATAAGCCTATGTTGTATATTTATTCTTCTTGAATATAAATCTTTTAAATCACCGTAATAATTTTTCATAAGGTGGTAGATTTTGAAATGGATTATTTTTTATAACTTCAATTAGAGCTTTGGCCTTTTTTACTAGATTATTCTGTTTTAATTTATCAATATCTTTTAGTGCTTTTTTATGATATTCTATTTTATACAATTACCAATCCACCTCGTCTTCTTTTACAAAGTCCTCATCAGAAGAGTTTTTTCTTTTTATAAGTTCTTCTTTTAGTTTTGGCATAGAAGAAATATATAATGTTTCAATTAAATTATTATAATCTTCTTCAGACAAAACAACTGCATTTCCATTTTTTGTTGATATATTAATAGGTTCATTGTATTTGACAACATTTTCTAAAAGTCTATAAATATCTTTTCTAAAATTAGTTATATTTGTATTAGTCATTTTTAACACCTCCGTATATAATTATATTATAACATACGCTTTTATGTACGTCAATGCTTATTAAATTAAATTCTTAGAAAAATATTTAATTATTTATAATATATTATTTTATCAATAAATTAGTGATATTATTCATAAATTATACCAATTTAAATTATCTTTGTAACATCCAACAATAACGCATTTCAAATTTTTTTCTTTACAATTTTCATTATTTTCGTAATGTTCTTGAACGTAATCTTCAAGAATTTCTTTATCATTTATTGTTGGAAATCTAAAAATCATTGTTTTCTCCTTTAAAAAAAGTTTATTAGCCTTATGCTAATAAACTTAGCTTATACGGGTTCGTATAAGAATTTCTTGGTGAGCCAGGAGGGGTTCGAACCCCCGACCCCAGGCTTAGAAGGCCTGTGCTCTATCCAACTGAGCTACTGACCCATGTTGGATGTTTTCCTCATTCAAGTTGAAGAATAACCCATACAACATATCTATAATATCATAAAAATAGGCAAGTGTCAAGTACCATATTTTATTTTTTCATAAACTTACAAACTAAAACACTCATGTCATCCTTTACAGCACCAAAATTATTATCAATTGCCTCATTTAAAACCAAATCTGCAATTTTTTTAGTATTACTGGTTTCTATATCTTCAAGCATATACTTAATCCATAATTCTTTATTTTTATATTCAATATTAGCATCCAAAATACCATCTGAACACATAAGCATAATGTCCCCTTCCACAATATCCTTATCAAAAATTTGAATACTACTATTTTCCACCATACCTGTTGGCAAAGAATTTGACTTTATAATTTGTACTTTTTTCTTATTTTTGATATATGTTGGACAAGCTCCATTTTTCATAAACTCTATATTTCCTTCATATAAATCAATAATAGCAATATCTAATGTTGCAAATATTTCTGGATTTTGGTTAATTAAAGCAGTATTAATTAAATCCACTGAAATTGTTTTGTCAAAACCAGATAATAACAAATTTTCTAGTAAATTCAACGCTTGTGAACTGCTTTCTCTTGCTTCCTTTCCTGTACCCATACCATCACTTAATGCCACTAAATATTTTCCATCCTTTAGCCTTCTACTTAATATACAATCACCAGAAAGTTCACTTTTATTTTTAGTTGTTTCAGAAGTTCCAATTGCCATCACATAATTATCATCTGAAATAAAACTCAACTTTTTTTCTGCACTCGCTTCCTCAAAATATACTATATTTTCTTTTAATACTTGAGTTGCTATTTTTTCTATTGTACGAATTTGTTCATTTTCTAAATCATATTTTTCATATATCTCTATGTTATAACGCTTTTCTTTTTTGATAGATACTTCTTCTACTTCTATTGATTTTTGTTTCAATAACTCTAATAATTGAGTTGCCTGTTTTTGATATTTTAGTTCATTTTCACTACCATTTTCAATTTGTGTTGCCATTTTTTGAATTGCTTTTGATACACCATTTAACTGTTTTTCAATGTTTTTCTGCTTTTCTTCAACTCTTTTTTGCCATATAAAACTAGACTTACTTACTTTATAGGATAAATTAATTGTTCGCACTATTTGTGCAATATTTTCTTCTAAATGCTTACTAATTTCAGTATCATCAATACCTACAATATAACTATTACATTTCGCAAATATTTCAAGCAAAGCTTGTCTATCTATTTCTTGCTTATCTAACAAGTGATGGAAAATCTTATCTACAATTTCCCCTTCTGCATTTGACATATCATCATATAACATATTATCTTTATATGGTTCAAGATTATTTAATAACTCTGTTATAAAAATTTGCTTATTTTCATTTTCTTGTGTGTTTGCTTCAAATGTCATTGGTTCTGTTTTACGATATGTATTTGCCATCTTTTGAATTGCTTTTGATACTTCATTAAGGTTTTCTGCCATTTCTTTGCTTTTATTTAAAGCTCGATTTGGTTGTACTGGTAAGAATTTATTTTTGCCAATAAATTCTTCAATATTTATAGTTATTTTCTTTGGAACAGCTAATAGTCCAATAGATGCTACCAAAATTTCCTTAAAGTGTATCAATTCTATTGTATATCCATTAGATACATAAGCAAGTACCACATTTCCTAGTGTAAATCCTATTACTACACCGATTTTTCCAAAACGATTAAAAATTCCTGCAATCATCCCAGAAATTGCATAAGCTGCTATCATAATCGGCTCTGAACCAGTTATAACTCCTAATGTTACACCTATTGTTACTCCTGATGTTGTGCCTACCAAAACACCATTTTTCCAGCCTAATACCATTACTATTAAAATACTTAAAATATTTTTTATATTAAGCCCTAAAATGTTAAATTCACCAAAAGCTGCAACACTAATAGCAAGCAATAAGCTAGATCCTATTAATTCTTCTATTGTAAATGCTTTTCTTGTTGTAAAATCTTGCCATACTGCTACTGAATTAACAAATATTTTGTAAAATACAAAACCTATTATAGCTAAAGTAATACTTGATAATATATCATAAATAGTAAAGCCTGATATTGCTAACTTTATTACCTGTATAATTAATATAGAAATAATAACATTTTTTCCTATTTTGACTTTTTCGTTTCTTTCTTTTTCATTATAAATTGGTTTAAACAAAAAGAATGTTGCAACCAAAACTAGAGCTGTTAATAAATAACCTAAAGCTCCCCCTACTCCATAACTAATTGCATTTCCAACTAAAGATACTAAAACAATTCCTAATGCTGGCACAAATGAAGATAAACATGCTGACAACATGCTAATGCTAAAAATAGAAAATTCTCCTCCTATTCCTACCATTGATAACATAAATGAAATAATATATAAAATAATATTTTTCTTTGCAAATATATTTGAAAATATATTTACTTTGCTTTCTTTTTCAATTACATTTTGTAACATCCTTACCACCTCTTTACTTTTTATAGGCTTATTTTACTACTTGTCCTTTGTGGTTTTTGTCTTTTTTAGTAAGTTATTTTAAAAAAGTTTTTTACATTTTTTTGCATGGCTTTTTCTATTTCTTACTTTTTTGCTTTTTTGTGATTTTTATTTTATTACATAATGTAAAAAAAAGCAAGATTAATCCGAATTAAGTTTTATTTTTTTGTTACTAGCTGTTACAGTTCAGTAAAGCAAATTACAACAAGAAAGTTTAATACATTTTTTACTCATAACTCTTAGGCTGCATAACAGTCTTTAATAAAAAATTAGTTATAATTACCATTTTTCATAACTGCGTAAGCGACCAAACGAGCATTGCGAGTGCGATTGGAGCAACTTACATACTAGTCTTTTTTATTATGGAAGTTGCGACACACAAAGTTATGAAAAATGGTAATTATAACTAACTTTATTAAAAATCTGTAATTTGTTGATCCCCCCGAATTGTTATGAGTAAAAAATATATTAAACTTTCTTATTTAGCACATTTTTTTACTGAACTGTAACTACTAGTTATTATTATTCGTAGACAATTTATACAAACAAAATCAAAATATTTAAGTGGCATGACAGCCTTTAATAGAAGATGTGTCCCTAAAGCGACAAAAATGTCGAAAAGGAAACGTCCCCAATGCGACATTTCCTTTAATTCTGCTTATTTTTTAATTATGAATTTTCTAATTAGTATTATTCCAACTCCTAAAACTCCTAAGCCTACAATTGCTATTATTACATAAGACATGTAATCAAATTCTAGTCCTGTTGGTGGTGTAATTATTACTCTTCCAGATGCACTACTATCCAATTCATGTGTTAATGTCAATGGGTCTCCATCTTCTGGCACATAGTTTCCTGGTACTAGAGCTATTGGACTTCCTCCTGTTTGCTCTACTTTTACTATTTCTGTTTTGTTTTCTTCTACTGATAATTCTGATACTGTTGTTGCTAATAGTCTTGTTCCTGTAATTGTAAATGCTTGACTTTTTGGTGATGATGGGTCATCTGCTAATGGTGATAATTCGTCTGTATGTAATTTTATAATTTTATTAATTCCACTTACGAATTGTTCTTTTCCGCCATCACCTGTTTGTAAGTTGTCTATTGCCTCAGATGTTTGACCTGGTACATAAGCGTAAAGTACTTTATTGTCTGGTTTTAAGTAATCTTCTACTGTTGTTTTGTCAAATACATCAAGATTTTCTTGTTGTATTTCTAGATTATTATCTAAGTATTCGGCAATTTCTTTAGCAGTTAATTTCACAATATCATTATTGTTCTTGCCTTCCCCATACTTATAATATTCTTCTTTATTGTAATCCACTTCACTAGTATTTGTTACTACTATCTCATATTCAATAATTAATTTTGAACCTTGGATGATTTCTGAATCTATTTCAAATCTAAATCTTCCTTTTCTGTCTGAACCTTCTGGAGGTAAATATGATACATAGTTTCCTTTAGTAATCTGGTCTCTACCATTTGCATCTTTAGCAATCTCTATCTTAGTTAATAGTGTTCCATTTGCTAAGATTATTTGTGCACTCTTTAATTCTTTATTTACTTCTAACTGTTGTTTTGGTCTTTCAATTATACCGAAATCGATGTTTTTAATGTGATATTGATATTGGTCTTCTTTTACAACATAGTTTCCATTCATTTGTATGCTACCATCTGCATTGTGTTTATATTGTTTTGATGGATCATCTAGTTTTGCATTTGTATCTAACTCAACTGCTGCTTCAAATGATGGTGTTGTTGATGTCATGCTAGATTTTACTCCACTTATAGTGTCTATTTTTTCTTTCATTCCAGCTGTTAATTCACCTTTATATTCTAAATCTATATCGCCTCTAGTATTCCAATCATCAATTGCATCTGAATATCTTGTATCCACATCTTTTTTATGCCATTCTTTATCATTTTGTCTGTCTTTATTCTGATAAATGGTTCCTTTATATTCTTGTACAGTAATTTTCTTTGTTCCAATTACTTGACCACCCCAGATAAATTGTATTGTGTAATCTCCTGGTATAAATCCTTCTATGGTATAATTTCCATTATCTCCTGTATTTACATTTGCCAAATTATTATTTTGATTTCCATTTGTATCATAACAAATAGCTTCATTTTTACCATCTTCTATTAATCTTACTTGTACATTTTCAATTCCTGACTCACCATTACCCATAATGCCATCGCCTATACGCTCTTTACCTTCATTCACTTCATCTTTATTGAAATCGCTTCCTAATGGTAAATCTTCAAATACGGTTCCTGATATTTTTCTGCTTGCTTGTAATACTAATTGTACACCTGGTGCTCTAAATGTATCATCTTCAAAGTCTTCTTGTGGATTTATTTCTTCTCCTTCTCCTACTGTATCAAACAAGTTGTCTGGTTGTGAATTTTTATCTACTCCACCAAAGGCTTTGCTTCCGTCTTGGTTTAGTATTGAATATGATGCTACTTCTGCTATGTTACTTAAGATAAATGGATCATCACTTTCACTTAACAAAGCTTCAGCCATTGTTGCTGGTTTTACTTTCATTTCTACATAGATTGTTTGTCTTTTTCCAGCTTCAACTTTAAGTCCATTTTCTGGTTCTATCACTGCTGTATTATAAGTTACATCTTGTGTGCCCTTATTTGCAGTTGCCTTTTTCACTTTATGTGTTTGAGAAACATTAGCCTGTGTCTTAATCTCTTCTGATACATTTCCGCCCTCTAGCTTAAGTCCAGCTTTTACAAATTCAAATTTATTGTCATAGTAATCATTTAATTTATTGATTACAACTGGATATGTTGTATCTCCATTTACAATAATTTCATAGAACACACTTACTCCTACGGTTTCTTCACCAGATGGATTTTCAGCTTTATCACGTATATAACCTACATCTGATGGGTAAAATGCCTTAGTATATGGTGTTAAATCTGGATCATCTCTACCATATTTTATTTCTGGCTCATTTCCATCTTTTTCTCTTACTTTTCTATTATTATTATCATAATAGAATGTCTTTCCATTTAATGATACTTTTACAGCAGACAATTCTTTTTCAACATTGATGTCTGGTTTTGCTCTTAAGTATATTCCTAAGTTCAAGCCTTCAATCTTAGTAATTCCTTCTACTCTTATTTTTTCAGCACTTGTACCATAAGTTTCTCCTATACTTCTTGTCATTCTAGCATTAATTTTATATTGGTCATAAAGGTTACTTCCTCCAATTACACTTTCACTTAGTTTTGAATGTACAAGTGGTTCATTACCAAACTTTAAGGTACTTACATTTCCCTCTCTTACATATTGCATATTTTCTGTGCCTTGTGTATTTTCTTTAGTATATGATTTATCTTTTTCTATTGTGTAAAATTTGTTATTAAATTCATCTCTTACATGATTATCTGATGCAGTATTACCATTTGGAATTACTACTTTTCCATTACCATCACTAATTGTTCCAGTCATAGCTGGTAAGCTTTGATATGTTACTCCATTATAAGTAAATTCAATATAATACTTATCTAAATCATCAATTGCAATTTGCTTTAGGTATTTACCACAATCAAATGTGTATTTTCCATCTGCACCAGTAGTTTCTGTTGCGATTACTTGATCTCCTTTATATAAAGTAACTGGTATGCCTTCTACTAATTTGTCTTTAGGCTCTCCATCAAATATATTATCATGTGATGATACATCACCTTCTTGTTTTCCTGCTTGTATAACATTTTCCCATACATATCCTTCTAAATCGATGTATAATCTCTTATTAGGAACTACTACTTTCGCTGTAAAGTCTTCTACTTTATAAGGAAATGTTGGCATTTCATGTGCTTCATATTTAGCATAAGCATTTATTTGTTTTCCTACATTTTCATCATAATAGTATTTATTTTCATTTTTTACCTCTGTAATTAAATATTCTCCTGGTCCTATTTCTGGAAGATGTATTGCTCCACCTTTATCTGTTGTATATGTACCATCAAAAAGTTTATTATAATCTTCAAAAACTTTTTTAGTATATGGTTCTGGTACAGATACACCACTACTATCTTGTCCTGCTGCATTTAATTCTTCTATTTGACGTCTTGCAGCTTCTCTTTCACTTTCTCTTTCTCTATATTGATACTCTTCATAATTATTCCAATCAGCTATATAATCTGGATCATAATATTTTTGCTCAATATGGAATGTAACATTTTCTACTGCTTGCCCAGAATCTTCGTCTATTTTTATAATATCTCCTGTTGTGTCTGGTGGTGGCACAGCATGGTCATCATAAACTTCTACAGTAAATGAACCATTATTTTTATCTAATGTTAAAGTCCTTTGTACAACAAAACTGTTTCTCTTATAACCTAATGGTGAAGCCTCTTCAACTATTTCATAAGTTCCTGGCCATAATTCGTCTAAAACTACCTTACCATCTTTATCTGTCTTAAATGTTTGTTTTTCATTTGAATATTGACCATTTGCTTTTACATACATACCTTCTTTTAAATTTAACTCTTTTTTATCTGCTGCTTCTTTATTAAACTTCTCATCATTAGTAAATGATACAAATTTTACCGAGAACTCAGCACCTTCTAATTTTTTATTATGGTCACTTGAATCCATTTTAGCAATGGTCAATCTGGTTAAATCCATTTCTTCATTTTCAATTGGAACTTCGACCGCTTCAGTATAACCATCTGCCTTAATTTCTTTTTCTACTGGCTTTATTGTTTTATAAATTCCATTTGGGTTTTCACCTGCTTCTGTGATTATATAAGTTCCTGGCCATAAACCAGATAAAGTCACTGTACCATTTTTAGCACTCGTTTTTACTTTAGTCACTTCAGTTGTATAATTACCCTTTTTATCTACATACATTCCAGCTGGCTCACTTTTATACAACTCTTTAAACTTCTCTGTATATGTACTATTGGCTAACTCTTTAATTTGTACAGTAAATGGTACATTTCCTTGGATTTTAGAAGGGTCGTTTTTATCTACTTTTTTAATTGTTAATTCTCTATCAAGATCATTTTCCATAGTAACTTTTGCTGTCTTATTTTCTTCAACATGTACTTCTTTAAATCTATCTTGTTTCTTTGCTGTATACCCTTCTGGTAATTTGCTTTCATAGAATGTATACCAACCTTCTTCTAATCCTGTAAAAGTAATTTTTCCATTTTCTAGGTCTCCTTCATCTACCTTCTTTCTATCTTCTTTCCATATTAAGTTTCCATCGTCAAGTTTTGGAACTTTTTTGCTGTCACATTCAACAACATCTGTTATTTTTCCTTTAAATAACTTAAAGTGTGCCTCAGCATTAACAGGAAGTCCTGCTTCATCTACTTTTTTAAGTTGTGCCTTACCAATTATATCAGGTGCTGGTAATGTCAAACTTTTTGGGATTGAAACTCTTTCACCCCAGAATACTGCTGCATCTTGGTTATCACCACCAGAATAAGCAGACCATACTGCAATTCTAGCACGATAACCCATCATTTCTTTATTTAATGTTATGTTTTTTACTTTCTTATTAACATTTGATTTTAATACAATATAAAAGCCTTGATCTGCATTGCATTTAAATTTTTCATCACCATTGTTGAATTTTTTTATTTCTCCAGTTTTCCAATTTTTAGTATAACCATAAGCAGATTTGGTCGTACCATCTGTAAAATTAATTGTTGCACTACGCAAAGCCCCATAATCTGTTGTTAATCTATATGGTCCTATAAATGTATAGCCATCTCTTTCTCTTATTTTTATGCTTTTCACATCATCATCTTTTTTGCTTACTTTAAAAGTTTTAAAGTCTACAATATTATCTCTATACGTTTTTGCAGTTGAATTATTAGCAAATTTTCCCCAGTAAAATGAAAGCATACTAATGTCACGAGAACCTTTACTTCTATTCCAAAGCATTTTACTATTTACAAATCCATATATAGCTTGCTTACCTAATTTATTTCTATCACCTGCATATCCTGATTCATTTGCATTAATTGAATACCATATATGGTAAGCTAACATTAAATTTTCATTATTAGTACCATACCATGAACTCTCTTTTCCTAGTCTATTTAAAGTTGCTTTATCCCCATCAATTGTAAAAACACTTGTAAGTGTATACTTATAACTTTTTCCAGCACTATTATGTGCTGCACAAAGTGCACCTACACTAGTTGTTTTATTACCATTAAACCCACTCCAACTTTGATTACTAAAATAACTATCATTAATTGGAGCTGTTATCCAATCACTCCCTCTTGCATTATACACTCCTTGAATACTTTTTGAACCGTGTATAGAATGAGCTTGCAGCTTGAGAGCAAATAGGAACAAATGCCACTAACATTGCCATTATCAACATTATTATAACTTTTCTTGTTTTCATGTTTTCCTCCTTCCTCTACCATTAATCAAGTACTTTTCTCTTAATATAATATATACCTGTTCCAAGAATAGCAATTGACGAAATAATTAAAGATATATACATAATTGCCTGACCAGTTCTAATAGATACTATAACATCTGCTGAGCTCATATCATCTTCACCTGATTTTTTGTTATTTGGTGTAGAATCTTGATCTTGTAACATAGCATCATTACTAGCCTGTTTAATTTCTGCTTTATTTGCAACAGTACCAGTATTATCTTCAGTCATTGTTTTTGTCAATGTTAAAGTAATATTTTTTGTTTCTCCTGGATTAATAATTTGGTTTGATAAATCTTTTGTACAAATATTACCATCAGTACTTTGATACCATGCTTTATTAATTTCTGAGCTAAAGCTTAAATCATTTGGTATATAATCTACAATTTCATTCGCATAACCTGCTACTTCCCCTTCGTTTGTAACTGCAATATTATATTCTATAATAATATTAGAATTAGCAACATATTTAGCATCCAATTCAATTTTTGCTAATTGTGATTTGTCATAATTAATTACTCTAGTTCCTGTACTATTTTGTACAATAATTTTATTAATAGTTTTTTGTAATTTTAAGTCAAATATTTTACCCTCTATAAAACCTGCATCAATATTGTTTAATTCTTTATCACTTAATTGTAATGTTTTTGTTTTTGCAACTGCCACTTCTTGATTTTGTAAAGTAATCGTACTTGCTACCACGTCTGAATTTGTAGAATCACTAATTCCCTCTTTTTGATAACTTGTAACACCATATTTTCCTGTATCATATCTAAATACCACAACATAATTTCCAACAACTACATTTTCAAATAGATATTCTCCATCTTCATCTGTATTAGTTGTATTTGCAATATTTCCTGTAGCTTCCTCAATTAACATTACTGGAATATTTGACAATAATTTTTCTGCCGAATTTCTTTCTCCATTTTCATCTTGGTCTAACCATGCTGTTCCTGATATATTGCTTACTTCTGGACCTTTTTCTTCCTCTCCTGATTCATCTGGGTCTTCAGGTGTTTCTGGATCTTCTGAATCTTCTGGTTCTTCTGGTTCTTCTTCCTCTGTATCTTCTAATTGATATGGTTCTAATTCAAGTTCTATTACATTTGTCTGGACATCTATATCCTTTCCACTAACTTCAATAGAATTAGTAACTGTTTCCTTAGAACGACCTTCTTCTAAGTTTACGCTTGTATCAATAGAAACTTGGACTTTTTCATTTGGTTGTAATGTGATTTCTGAAGACCATGAACCACTATCTAATATATCTACTTTAGCATCTTCTTTTCCTTCTATTTGAATGCTATTAATTTTCAAATCACTTTGAATTCTTCCTGAAATTATTACATCTGTTGCTACAATTCCCGTATTTTCAATAGTACCAAAGAATTTTACATTATCACCATGTTTTACTGCATTCCCCTCTATATTAGTAGTTTGTTCTGCTACTATATTAGTTTTAGTTTGGTTTACTGTTTTTTCTATATGGTTTGATGTATAAATTACATTATTATAATTTGCTATAGCATATTGAGAAATAAATTCGGAAGTATTATTCACATTCATTTGTTTAATACTTAATGGTATATACACCTCTGCCGTATCTCCAACTGCTATTTGTGAAATTTCAAATTTCACTAAACCATTATTTTCTTCTATAAACTTACAATTATCATTTTGCGCATCTTTCCAACCAGCCTCAAATTGCAACTCCTCTGCTATTGGAACTTCCACATCAACATTTTGTACAATTTGGTCAGAAATGTTTTTTACGTACATCATAATACCAAAGCCCATTCCTTGTTCCAATTCTACTTCTTCAGGTGATTCTCTTAGTATTTTTAATTTCAAATCACCTTGCGCTATATTATTTTTAATATTTGCTACTGTTTGTTCTTCACAATTATCTGCTTTTACTTTAATTTCTCCACTTAAAACTTGTCCTTCTTCTTGTACTTCTTTTACTGAAATTTGATAACTAATTTCTTTAGTTTCTCCTACTTTTAAAGAATCAAAAGTAAATTCTTTTGATGTTAAGCTTTCATCTTCATCATTTTTATGAACAGTATATTGCTCACCTGCTTCTGATGTTGTTTGATATTCCACTAAATTATAATAAATAGCATTTGTATTAGTTGCATTTATAACTACATTGTTTAAATCTGTAGTTCCTTTATTTGTTATTTTTAATCTATAAGTAATTCCTTGTCCTTCCATTACTGTATCATTTTCTTTTAATACTGTACTTCCAGTTTGTGCAACTATTGCTACCTCAAAATTTTCCCCTGCTTGCTCTACTGTTGTAGGTGCTACTTCTTGTTGTACTTGTCCATTTATATTTAAATCAATAGTAGATGATGTTGTTTCCGCATTTCCAACATGGCTATATTCAAGAACATTTTGCATTTGTGCTTTTTGACCTGATTGCAAGTTTTCTGGTATATATACACCATAAGCAATTTCAAAATGATCTCCTGCTGGTAATTCTTCTTGTAATTCTACTTTAAATGATTTTACTTCTTGTACTTCTCCTAAATTTTGTTTCCACTCATCACTATCTTTTGGAGTGTCTGCTTTATCAGAATAATATATAATCGCTTGTTTGTTTTGCATAGCTATTTCATTTTGTAATTTTGTTTGAACTACATTCTTTTCTTCTTGCTCTCCTACTTTACCTACAATAGAAATATCTGAAATTGGTGCATCATAATTGTTTATAACATAAACTCTTTGGTTTGCTACCCTTTCTCCAGAATATGCATCTAAAGTAGCACTTACAGCCTTATCATCAGTTGTTTGTGTAACTTCTCCCTCGTTATTATAATTTTCTAATGTATTTATCATTAATACACCTGTTTTTGATTTTATTTGAACAGGAACTTGTGCATTAATTGTTTCTCCACTTCTATTTTCATTTGTACATACCATATTAACTTGAGAACTTTGAGATGCAACCGTATTTGCAATATTTATATCTCCTACCATAGAAATTTGAATTCCTTTGTCTAAGTTACTTGCAAATCTGGTTTGCTCTCCTTCCATAGTGAAGCTTATTATTTCACTTCCATCTTCTAGTTGTATTTTACTTATATTAGCTATTTTTATCTGGTCTTCAAAATTCAATTGTGATATTTTACTTACATCAATATCTACTTCTTTTGGTAATGTAACTTCTACTTTTGGATTTTTGTATAAATCATATTGTGGCGCATCACTTTTTAAAGTAAGTAGAAATTGAACATCTTGTGTTTTTTGAAGTGTAGACCATTCTGTTTTATTAATTTCTAAGCTTGCTTGTGAAATAGTATCTTTTAATTCTGTTGTCTTTGAAGCTGTCATTTCTTCTTCCACATTTTTCATTGTTGTAGTACTTTCTAATCCAACAAATCCTTTTAACATGTCTTTTCCATATCCTGTTGTTCCATTAACTGCTTTTGTTACATTAATATCCAAGTTTCCTTCTTTTTCTGGATTACTTGTTACCATTTTTAAGTCATATAAAGGTTCATTGATTGTATATACTATATTTCCGTTTTCATCTGCTTGGTCATTTACCTTTAATGTTCCAAATGTTGTTCCATTTCCATCTTGTAATGATATATTTCCTTGTACACCTAAAATATCAATCATTTGTGCTTTATTAATTTGTACAGTTTTATATACAACACTATTATTTGTTCCAAATTTTTCAGCTGAATTGTTTACATATTCTTTTCTTTCTTCTAATGTTACATCATTTCCTAATTGTTTAGTACCTGAAACTTCTACAGTGATTTTGTCTTGCACATCTATTGAATTTTCACTATTTGCATACATATAACCTTTGTCAATTGATGCAGTCACGTCTTTTTTTACACTTACTACACTTCCTTTAGTATCTATTGCTACTACTTGATTGTCTTGTTTTTGTTCTTCTTGTTTTGTATATAATTGTACATTTGCTGTAACTCCTAAAGAAACATTTCTTGGTCTAAATTCAATAACTTGGTCATAAGTATAAATTAATTTATACTCTTCTGTTCCATTTCCCCAAACTATGTTATTATTATCTTGTTCTTTTATTATTGATATTGTTTTATCATTTAATGTATATTCAGCCTCTGATAGTTTTTTTCCATTATATAATATTACCATACTAGTTGGCATTTGCCCATCTAATTCTGGTACTGTTACATTAATAGCTTGTTTTTGTACAGGAAGAGCATTATTTTCTATTTGCATAGACACTTTTTGTTGTAATAAAATTCCTTGTTCTTTTCTATCAATATATTTTTCTATTTCTTGTGATAATTGGATAGAGGAGTTTTCTGTCCACATTAATCTTGCTGTTACCTGACCTTCAACCGCTTCTTGATTTACATCATCTTTTTTGTATATCCCTGATAATTTTATTTGGGCTTCTTGGTCAAAATAACTTATATTTTTTGCATTATTCTTATCAAATTTAATTGGTACAGAAATTGTTACATTTCCACTAACTACTTGATTTAATTCAATCTCATTGCTTTCAGGATGAACTGCCTTTACATTATTATCGTCTATACTATCTTGAGCAATAGTAAAGTTAGCATTTTCTATCTTAATTTTTCCCTCGTCTAATACACCTGCTCCTTTTAAAGTAATTGAAAGGAACAAGTTTTCCCCTTGGCTAATTATAGATTGCTTAGCATAACTTTGAGTATCTCCTTCTTTGAAATAAGCATCAAATACAACATTTTCGACATTTGTCATACCTGCATAAATAGCAAGCATTGCATGACTTCCTAAAAATATCACATTGAAGCCTGTTAGTGTAGTAATTAATACAATAGCAATAAATGCTTTTAGAATTTTATTGTTCATAAATTCTTCCTCTCCCCTATTTAATAAAAATATTTTTACTCTATATATTATAAAGAAATTTCTTTTGCAATTCAACAAATGGTATTTTCCTATATTTAATAAAACATTTTTAGCAATTACGGAAATAATTTTTTTAGACTTACTATTTCTTTTTTTACATTTTCATTACATTTTTATTACATTTTCAACATTTTTTAGACTTAATCTCTCAAAATACCTAATTGCGTAAGTAAAATAAAAAAACGAAGCCGAAACTTCGTTTTTTTATTTTAGTCTATTTACTTTAAGATTTTTTTCTTAATTACATATACACCTGTACCTAGAATAGCAAATGCTATTATTGATATTACTGCTGGTAAAATGTAATTTTTATTATCACCTGTTGATGGAGTTACAATTGTAGTTTCTGCCATACTGTCATCTGCTTCTGTCTTTCCTTTTCCTGGTGTATAGTTACCTGGTGTAGTTTCTATAATAGATCCTCCTGATTTTTCTACATTTGTAAGTTCTGTTTCATTATCTAAAGAAATATCTGCAGCAGTTGTAAGAATTTTAGAAACATTTAGATTAACACTTGCTGTTTCTCCTGGTTGCAATTTATTATTTTTTAAGCTATCTGTATAAAGTAACATCTTTTCACCAATTGTTGTATCTTCTGCTTGATATACTGATTCTTGTACCATATTCTTAATGTCATCTTGAGATTTTACATTCCATGTTACTGTATTATTTGCTTGGTCGAATGCCCAATTTTTATCTAAGTATTCGATTATTCCAGCTGGAGTTAAAGTTGCTAAATCTCCTGTTTCTCTTCCATAATTGTAGAACTCTGGTGATAAATATTCTTTTTCGCTCTTGTTTGTAGCTTTAATTTCATAAGTTACTTCTAGTTTTGTACCTTGCAATAATTCATTATCCATTTCTAGTCTTATAAATCCATTGCTACCTGACTCTGGCTTCATGTAAGTTACATAGTCTCTATTGCCTTCTATAGTGCCATCTTCTTTAATAGTTAAATCTGTTAATACTTCACCATTTGCCAATGTTGCTTTTAAGCTTGCTACTCTTTTTGTTAATTCTAATTGTTGTTTTGCTCTTTCGATAATACCAAAGTCAATGTTTTCAACCTTATATACATATTGTGGTTCTGCTGTATCTGTAATTGCATCATATTCTATTTCTAAGTTCATTAAAGGAGTTGTTGAATTCATTTTTGTTGTGATTGCTCCTGTTGGATTATCATACTCTGCATCTAATTGTTGTTTTGTATTATATGCTATTTGTTTTGTTTCATCATCAATCTTCTTTCTTAATTCGTAATCATCCATTGCATCTGAATATCTTGGTGATGTTTCTTTATACCATAATGGATTTGTTTGTCTATCCTGATTTTTATATACAGTTGCTTTATAGTTTTGTACTTTATATGTTTTATCTCCCCATGTATAAGTTAATGTATAATTTCCTGGAATATATCCTTGAATTAAGAAACTTCCATCTTCTCCTGTTACTGCATCATATACTTTGCCACTTCCTGTTGTTTCTTGAAGAGTAACTTGTACACCAGCTATTGTTTTTTCTGTTTCTTTATTGTATTCACCATTACCTATACGAATTTTTCCAGTATTTACTGCATTACTGTCAAATCCTTCTCCTTCTGGATTATCCACAAATGCTGTTCCTGCAAGTTGTCTTGCATTATCTGCTACTTCTAATTGTAATGCTGGGCTAAAGTCTGTATCTCCCTCGTAAGTTTGTTCATTTCCTGGAATAGCATTTCCTGGGTTAGAGCTTCTATCAATTCCTGCATATATTTTTCCATCTTTAAGAGTTGTATAAGAATTTATTTCTGCTACATTGTCTAAAACTTCTCCATTATTTAGTATTCTTACTACTGCTTCTCTGTTTAATTTAAATTGTACAAATACATAGTCGGTTTTTCCAGCAGGTACTGTTAAAATTCCTTCTTGCTTTGCTGTATCGCTTGCCCTTATTACTAATTTTTTGTAATTATCATTATAGCCTTCATTTGAAACAATTTCTATAGAACTATTTTTTAATTGTCCTGTTTGTTCATTAAAGTGGCTTCCATCAGATAATTCTGCTGTTTGTTCATTAAAGTCTTCTTTCTTACCAATTGCATTTAATTGATAATTGCTATCATAGTAATCTACAATACTATTAATTCTTGTATCTAAGATTCCACCTTCTACATCAACCATTAAACGATATGTTAAATATACTTGTAATTCTCTAGATTTGTCTTCTGATTCATAAGTATAATCTGCTTCATAAATAGCTCGTTTATAACCTAGTTCTGGGAATGTTTGGTTTTTAAATTTAACTCCTAAATTTAAATCCTTTCCTTGTTGTTGTGCTACTGCTTCATTTTCAGCTATAATTTTTTGTTTTCTATCATAAGGATATACAAAGTTTTTACCATTTATAGTTAATTTTACATCATGTAAGTCTTTTAATAGATTAACATTTGGTTGTGATCTTTGATATAGTCCTAAATTGATATATTTTACTTCTTCTTGTCCATATTCAAAATGTTTTTCAATAACATATCTGTCTTTTTCTGATACACTATCTAAACTTGCTATAATTGGATAATATCCTTTTGTTTTATCTAATGTTGCTGTCCTTTGAGCTTCATCAATTGTGTAATATAAATCATGTATCTTTTCACCATTTAGATTTCTTGTAATACCTGTGTCTCTTTGTTCTCCACCTTCAACACTTGCAAATCCGTTATTGAATTCTTCTCTTACTTGCTCACTTTCAATTGCTTTTGAACCATTATTTGCAGTAGTGTTATAAACTACATTAGTATAAATCAATCCATCATATTCAAATTCTATGTAGTAATCTTTTAATTTTTCAATTAAAACATCCATAAATAAGTATTCACCATTTCCGTCATTTCCTTGTGGCTCATTTGTATAATGATTTAATTGACTTGTTTTAGTTTCTTGTACTACTTCATTTGTTGTTCTATCTTTTAGTCTTACAGTAATTCCATTTAATAAAGTATCTTGATCATCTAATGTAGAATCATCTCTATATAAGTCATTTCTCTTATCTACCTTAGATGGGCTTATAATGTCTTCCCATACATAACCAGATAATTTAACATAAACTTGTTTGTTTCCTATTATTTCTATGTATGGATTATTTTTGTCTTCTATTTTTTCTACATATAATGGAATTTCTATTCCTTCTTCTAGCATTTCATAACCATAATTTGGATTATTCTTTTCATAAGCAATATATGTTCCTACTTTTAAGTTTGGAACTGTGAACCTACCATCTGCTCCAGTCTTAAATACTGTTGCTTGACTTTCATTTCCATAGCTAATGTTACCATTGTTATCTTGTATAACATATTTGTCCTCATCTTTGTACTTAATTATGAATTCTACTCCTGGCAATTTTACTTTCTGATTTTGTTTATTTACTTTTTCAATAATTAAGTCTCTTGTAGTTCTTTCATTTTCAATTGTATTTTCATTATTACCATTTTCATTTATTGTAATTGTTATTCCATCTTCTATTTTTTCATAATTAAGGTCTGGATTTTCTGTTTCATAAGCTTTATATGTTCCGATTCTTGCATTTTTTAATTCGATTTTTCCATTTTTATCTGTTTTAAATTCTGTTGCATCTGCTTTTTTCTTTACATATTCAAGCTCACCTGTTGATTTTTGTTTAACATATCTTTTTGTTTCATTATGATAAAGTATGAATTTTACCCCTTCTAGTGTTATTTCGTGATGATCTTTATCTACTTTTATAATTGTTCCATCTCTTTTTGTTGGTTTATTTTCGATAATTTTTTCTTGAGGAATATCTCTCTTCTTCATGTCATCTACAGATAGTTTTATTGATACACCTTTATTTAGCATTTCATATCCAAAGTTTGGATTTTTTGTTTCTACTGCTACATAAGTACCTACTATTAGATTTTTTACTGTAAATTTACCACCATTTTTTGTCTTAAATTCTGTTGCTTTTGATTCTTCTACATATTTTACTTTTCCATCTGAAGTTTGTTTTACATATAAACCTGTTTCTTTATGTTGAAGTTTAAATCCAACATTGTCTAGCTTAATTTCATGCTCATCTGCATCTACTTTTATGATGGTTAAATCTCTTTGTGTTGGAATATTATAATCTAGTGATGTTTCATCTTTTAATGTTCCAGTTGATGGTTGTCTAAAGATAAAGTTTTGATGAGAATCTGAAGCTGCTTGTAAAAACCATATATTAACACTTTTAACTTCAGTTTCTACTGTTCCTGTTATTTGTTTAATTTCTGTTATATTAGTATTTAGAGGTAAAGAAACATAGAAGTTTTTACCTGATTTTATGCTACTTACTTTATCATACCAGTTTTCCTTATCTCCAGTATAATAACTGAATTTAACATCTTTTATGGCTTTTCCATTTTGATCTTTTACTGTTACATTAGTTAATGTTCCAGAATATGTCCATTTAAATGGTCCTACTCTCATGTATTGCTTTCCATCTTTTTCTTGTACTTTTACTTTTATTTTGCTTTTATCAGTATTGTCCTTTATTTTTAATCCCGCTTCTATATTTTTTATTCTATTTGCATAATTTTCTGCCTCTTTAAGTAAGGAAGGATAAAAACCATTCGTTTTAGCAAAATCTTCAGTTATTCCTTTATGAAATTTTCCTACATTATTGACCCATGTGCCTAAATAAGACCAAACCGATCTTTGAACTTGTCCTGCGCCTTTTCTAACGTTACCATTACTTGCTGATAAGATATATGCTAATTTTGCATTGTGCCAACTAGTTATCTTTTTTCCTTCATAATCTGTTGATTCATTCCCAACTATTTTTACTTGAGAAATAATTTTATATTTACAATAAGTAGAGCGTTGCAAATACTCTGTACAATATAAATCCTTATTATACTTATAATCAGATTCGCCTAATCCCACAGTTTGTCCCACATAATAAGCATTTGCTTTAGTATAAAAACCAACAATTGCAATGATACTAATTAGCAACATGATAACTACCTTGTTAATTCTTTTCATTTCACTTTACCTCCTTTCCTTACTTATTTCCCTCGTTTTTCTTTTTAATAATAATTGTTGCAACTGTTCCAAGTACTAATATTGCTATTATTGTTGCTACAACATATACTACGCCACCAGTTCTAATACTTAAGATTACTTCTGCAAAGCCATAATCGTTTTCTGCTTTTTCACGATTGTTTGGTGTAGAATTACTATCCTTTATTCCAAGTTCATTGTAATCTTCTGCAATTTCTGCTGTATTTGGAATAAGTCCTACATTGTTTTCTGTCATAGATTTTGTTAATGTTAATGTTACTATTTTGCTTTCTCCTGGTTGTATTTTTTCGTTTGCTAAACTTGAATTATATAATGCATCTCCTGATTGATACCAATCTTTGTTTAGTTCTGAGCTAAATGTTAAGTCTGATGGTGCATAATCTGCTATTTTCTTTGCATATCCTTCTATTTCTCCTTGATTGGTTACTACTAATTTGTATTCTATAATAGCTGTTGTTCCATTTACTTGTTTTGCATCTAATTCTACTTTTGCCATAGTTGCATCATTGTATTCTCTTACTGTTGTTCCATTTGCATTTTGAATTAAAATTTTACTTACATATTTGTCTAATTTTAAGTCAAAGTTTTGTAATGTTATGAAACCAACATTGATGTTAGAAATATTTTCATCTTTTAATTCTAAAATGTCTGTTGCTATAACTTGTGCTTTTTCTTCCCCTATTTGTAGTTCACTCATCATTGCATCTGAGTTTTGTTTTTCTGGTACTCCTTGAGCTTTATATTTTGTCAATCCATATTTTGCATTATTATATTCAAATACTACAATATATGTGCCATTTCCTATTTTATCTAATACATAAACACCATTTTCGTTTGTTGTTGCCTCTAATGTTTTTCCGCTTTCCTCTTTTACAAATTGGTTTGTTTGTGTATCTAATAATTTTACTTTTACATTACTAATTAATTTTTCACTTGCATCTTTTTGTCCATTGTTGTTTTCATCAAGCCATGCAAGACCACTAATTGCTTTGTTGTTTTCTATATCTTTTTGCTTACCATTGCCATTTCCTTCTGGAGTGGTATTTTCGCCACTTGGTTCTTGATTATTTCCATTTTCGCCAGAATTTCCATTTGGGTCTTGATTGTTACCCTCTTCTCCACTTGGTTGTTCTTGATTTGGTTCATCTTGATTTGGCTCTTCTTCTGGTTCTTCTTGGCTTGGTTCTGCTTGAATAATATGGTTAATTTCTGATGTTGTTGCAATTGTATCTCCTAGAAATTCTGCATAAGCAACATTTGTTATAGGTTCTGCTTTTTCTCTATTTTCCGAGTAATCCACAACTGTTTGAATTTTAATTGTAGCTTCTCCACCTTTATCTATACTCAATGGAACTACAACGCTATTTTCTTCTAACAATTCTTGTTCTTCATTATTCATTGTAACACTTTGCACAGTTAATTGTTCTGGAATTTCATCTCTTATATTAACATTTTCCAAAATAGCATTTGATTTATTTTCTACTTTTATTGTATATTCTATAACATCATTTGCTTTTACATATTCACTTTGTGTATTATCTACCATAGAAATCGCAACTGCTATATTGTTAATATTATCTGTTAAAAGGTTTGAACGATATGTGTCTGTTCCTTTTTTAGCTTCAGCTGAAAAATTGATTTTACTATTTTGCTCTTTATCTTTATTAATTAACATACTGTAACTTAAAACTTTTGCTTTTCCAGGCTCAATTGTTCCTATATCAATTTCGTCTTTATATTCAATTTCTTCTGTTATAACATCAGAAGGTTCTACTTCTTGTAACTCATATTCTCTATTTGTATCTTCTTCTGTTTGCTCTTCATCTCCTGCACTATACAAATCATCGTCATTTACTTCTTCTTTACCTAAGTTTGTAATTAATTTTACAGTTTCTACTTGTAAATTCTCTGGGAAATTAGCCTTTACTTTTACATTATCTTGTTTCTGTGTAGACATATTTTCTACAATTGCAAAGTAACGTATAGTTCCTGCCGTATATAAATCAATTGAATGATCTGTAATACGTTTAACAGTAATTCTTATATCTCCCTTTTGTACTTCATTAGTTACTGTTGCTTGTTTTGTTACATCTCCATATTGTACTTGTGCTACATTTTCTAATTTTGTATTGACTGCTGTATTTTGGTTAACTCTAACTTCATATTCTTTATATACAGTTTCTCCTACTTTTAAATTTTCAATTGTTGCTTCATATGTTTTATTTTCTAGTTCTTTATAATAAGATGCTCCTGTATATTCATAATTTGGTTCTGGTTCTACCATAGTTGTACCTTCTGGAACTGCACCAATTACTTTTACATTGCTTACATCTTCTGTTCCAGTATTAGAAGCTTCTATTTTATAACGAATAACCTCTCCATTTTTTACTGTTGCATTTTCTTCTTTTTCAGCTACTGTTGCTGTAACCTTTGCATCTACTTTTGGTCCAATACCAGTTTGCATTTCAATATCTGTTGCTTTTATTTCATCTGCTACTTTTGTAAGGCTATTGTCATATTTTACTTGATAAGATGCTTTTGCTTCTTGATTATATTCTAAGTCTGCTGGTAAATTAAATGAATAACTACCTACCAAATTACTTTGTGGCTCTAGTGAATCTACTGTAATTAAGTATTTGCTTACTTTATCACTATCTTGTATTTCTTCTGTCCACTCGTTTTCGCTATTATTTAAGTCATCAGTTGCATTAGCATTTTGTGTATAATAAACTTTTGCATTTGATACTTGCTCTACATTAATTGCATTTGCAACTTGTATTCCCATATTGTTTTCTTCGCTATTTGTTGGGAATTCGCCTAATATTCTTACATTTTCGATTGCTTGTTCTTGGTTGTTAATAACTTCAATATCTGTTTGTAATGCCTTACTTTCAGTTCCTCTTGGTACAAGAATTTGTTTTGTTTGTTCATCTCCTAAAGTTTCTACACCTAATTCTTTGATGCTTTGAATTGCTGTTAAATCTCTTGGTGCTACTATTTTTATATCACTTGCTGTGTTTCCTTCATTTTCGTATAAAACTGCACCTTCGTTTTGATAGTTCATAATAATTTGCTCATCCTTAGTTGCTGATTTTCTATTAACTTGAAGTGTTGCATTGATAACTACTGTAGCACCCTCTATTACTGCATTTTTATACTGTGTTTGTTGACCTTCTAAGTATATATGTAAAGTTCTTCCATCTAATTCATAATTTGCTATTTTTAATTCATTTTCATACAATAATTCTACGCTATTTATGTCTACATTTTCAACTTGTTCTGGCATTTGAATTGCTAAATGTGGATTTTTATATAAGTCATATTTTTCGTTATTTGATACAAGTATTGCTTTCATTTCTATTTGATTAGCTACTACTGTTGATAATGTTTGTTTGTTTACTTCTAATTTTGCACTTGTTACAGTATCTTGTAAGCTGATTGTTGTTTGTGTTTCTTGAAGTGCTCCTTTGGTGTATTTTTGTTCATCACTATTTACATTATAACTTGTAACAACTTTATTTGTTAATTCATGTGCTGTTCTTACTATTTCGCCACTTGCTTTAATAACTTTTGTATGATTTAATTCTAAAATTCCTTCTGTAACTGGTGCTGTTGCAATTGCTTGAATAGCTTGTACATTTTCTGGATAAGACATTATTATATTTCCATTTTCATCAGCTTCTGTTTTTGCATCTATTGAACCTACAATTTCTTTATTTTGGTTATAAAATACTATTTCGCCCTTTTCACCAAATAATTTATTGAATTGTTCTTTTGAAATTGCTGTTTGTACATAACTAACATTTGCTTCTTCTTGTACATCATTTGCAATATATTTGCTACCATCTTCTTGAATAACTATGTTTTCTATTGCTTTAGCATAGTTTACTTTTAATTGTGTTGTTGTTTTATATTCTCTATCAATACCAGCATATAGTTTTCCTTTATACATAGTTTCTTCTAAATTGTTAGCTTTAATTTGTATGATAGAATCTTTTTCTTCTTCTACTGAAATACTATTGCTATTTTCTATTTCCTTACTATTATGCAAAGTGATTTTTTCTTGTGTTTTCAAAGAAACATTCTGTATTTTTACGTCTGGTTCGTATAAACATGTTATAATTACATTTTCACTACCTTGTTGTTTCCATTTTATTGTTCCATTTTTTGCTTCATTTTTCAAAGTTAGTTGTAATTTTCCATCAGAATAATCCCAGTTAAAGTCTGTCATGTTGTTAAGATAAGCATTACTTGTTACATTTATTGCTTTTTCTTCTTCTTGGCTACTGATTTTTGGAATGTCTAGTTCTGCTTTTATTTCTTTCATTGGGTATTGATTTTCTTTTAATCCCAAATCATAAGAAATTTGAATCATTCTTTTATCTGTTCCATCTACTTTTACTATTTTATTTGTAATTATTTGCATGTTACTTAATACATCCTGTTTTTGGATGTTTTCTTCTAATTCAAATTTCAACTCTGTACTTGCTTTTATAGAAATGTCTTTTTCTGTTTTGTCTTTGTAAGTACCAGTTAATTCAACGGTTGTTGGCATGTTTAATAAACCTACTTCATATTCTTCTTTTAAAATAGGTTTTATTTTTACTTTTATTTCTTCTGCCATTCCTACATTAATTTGATTTAAGTAAAGAGTATTTCCTTCTATTTTTTTAATATAACTACTGTCTGAATCAACTAGCTTAAAGTTACTATTATTGATTGTAATTTGACCATTTAAATACCCTTCTCTTTTTACTCCTATTTGTAAATATAAAAATATTTCTTCTTCTGTTACTGATTTACCTAATGTCGCTACTTTTTTGCCCTCTTCGTTTTTGAAGTATGCTTGGAATTCTACATTTTGATGGTTAGTTCCTATACCATCTTGGGCATAACTAATAAGATTTGACCCAACTAATATAAAGTTTGTTGATGTCAAAGTAATTAGCAGTAGCATTACTACTAGGATTTTTAAAACTTTACTTTTCATAATAGCCTCCTTAATATTTAACCTCTACTATTTATTATACTTCATTTTTGTGGTTTTTTCAATGGTTTTTTGTTATTTTTTAACTTTTTATGTAATTTTTTGTTGCAGTTCAGTAAAAAATATATTAAACTTTCTTGTTGTGATTTGCTTTACTGAACTGCAACAATTTTTTGTAGATATTCATAATAAGATTTATATTTATTGTAGATTTGCAATTTAATTTGTATAAAAATTCTTTATTATTATCAAATAAAAACTGTATAAATAAAATAAGATAAAATTCTCACTTTATTTTATACAGTTTTTCGAAATATTCTGAAATCTTTTCTCTAAAAATCTTTTTTGGATGGCTTTGACCATATGCGAATAACATCTGTTCACCTGTGCATTTGATTTTTAATAATTATTTATTTAATAATATCTTTTCCATTTTCTTTGTTTAGCATTAATCCATAATCTTTAAATACATCAAAAAATTCATCTTTTATAAAATAAAATT
>CANQTZ010000013.1 GCA_947626865.1 uncultured Clostridia bacterium | reverse complement strand
TAGCAACTAGACCTGTCCCAAAAAGCACATTGATGTGCCGTTAGTGCCTGTCCCAAATGATACATCTATGTACCGTTTGTGCCTGTCCCATTTGGTACCATTTGGTACATCCCAATTGGGTACATATTCTTCTTCATGTTCACCTAATTCTTGTATGTAACCATTTTCAATTCCTAGTTTTTCAACATATTTTTCAATTTCTGCCCACTCTTCTTGTGTTAATTTTCGGTTTATGTCTTTTTCCTCTTTTGCTTTATATGTTGGAAAATATTGTGCCATAATGCTAATATATATTTCTTTTGGTAAATTTTCTTTTATCCATTTTAAAACTTTTTTGCTGTTTTCTATGTGATTAGGTAATACTAAATGTCTTATTATAACGCCTTTTTGAATTATTCCATTTTTATTTAGTTTTGGACTGCCTACTTGCCTTACCATTTCTTGTATTGCTTTTGTTGCTATTTCAAAATAGTTATTGATTTTGGAATATTTTTTTCCTATTTTGTTGTCTGAATATTTTAAGTCTGGTAAATATACGTCAATATATCCTTCTAATAATTTTAATGTTTCTATTTTTTCATAAGCATTTGTATTATAAATGATAGGAAGTTTAAGTCCTTTTTCTTTAGCTATTTTTATGGCTTCTATGATTTGTATAGTGTAACTTGTGGGTGTTACTAAATTAATGTTTTCTACTCCTTTTTCTTGTTGTAGTAGAAAAATTTTAGCTAAGTTTTCTATTGTGATTTCTTTTCCTTTACCGCTCTTGACTTATTTCATAATTTTGACAATATATGCAATTCATATTGCAATTTGAAAAAAAGACGGTTCCTGAACCGTTTTTACCGCTAATGCAAGGTTCTTCAAATTCATGAGTACTATATAAAGCAATTTTTACTTTGCTTGTGGCTTTGCATCTGCCTGCATTTCCTTTGTTTCGATTTATTCCACAATTGTGTGGGCAAATATTGCATTTTTCTAATTTTTCTAACATTTCTTCTCCTACTTTTTCATTATATAATGTTGTCTCCTTTACATCCTATCTTTATTCTTTTTTCATTATTCTAATTATTGTATTCATTTGACTAACATTATATCTAATTTCTCCTATAGACTGTATGATTTCATTTTCAGCCAGCTCTATTTCATCTTGTTTATAACTATTCTCAATACATAATGACCTTTTAAAATTATAATTTAGCCACTCAAGACCGCCATATATATCTGCATATATTAGTTTTTCAATATCTTTATCGATTTCTTTTTTAGAATGTTTTTTATAACAATTTACTACTATCTCAAATTTCCTATAATCTAAATTTTCCACATCTCCACCAGACCAATACCAAGCAACTTGTATCAATTCAATAGTTGGATTTATATATCCACTTGCTTCCCAATCAATAATAAATGGTCTATATTCTTTCCACATTACATTTTTTCTATCAAGATCTGTATGACTCATAATTAAATTATCATTGGCATATCTAACAGCTTTATTTGATTTTTCATTTAGTTCATATAGCAAATCAATATTTTGCTCTAAAATATTAGTATATTTTTTATTTTCTTTCTTTGCCAATTTCAAATAGTTATTCCATTCAAATTGTTTTGTGTTGATGTATTTTCTTTCATTATCTTCAATTTTTGAAAAATTAATATTATGAATTTTTGCTAATTCTTCTCCTATTATTTTACAATGTTCTTCAGTTATTTGTTTAGCTTTCAAAATTTTACCTTCTAGCCAATCAAAAGCCATGAAATATCTATTGTTTATTTTTTTCATAATATCATCATTTTTTAATTTTATAGCTCCTATAGCTGTTATGCCATTTTCTTTTGCAATGTCAGTCACCTTTTCTGAAAATACAAAATTTGAATATGCCTCTTGCCTTTTCATAACTCCTGAATTTAATTCTTTTATTGCATATATTCTTTTATCAGTCACTACTTTATACATTCTATGAGATAATCCACCAGTTACTTTAATTATACTTTTTACCATAGTACCTAAATTTTCTTTTTTTATAAATTCTTTTATGTCTTTTTGTATTTGAAACTCATCTATGTCTTCTATTTTTATTTTTCTAAATTCCATTATTTCTCCTATCTTTGCTAATACTTTCTCTATTACCCGCTCTTTTTGTTCTTATTTTTTTATAAGTACATTAGAATTACAATTATGGATTTATATATTTTATTGATTATTGTTCTCATTTAATATTATATTTTTTCATTAACTCTTTTGCTTTTTTTATTCCTTCATCTGTTATATATGTAGATTTTGCTTTATGCGTACTTCCACCTATTAGTTTTTCATCTTCTAAATTATTTAATATGTCAAAATCATATCCTTTCCATGCTCTTTGATACTCTCCATATGGTTCTTTTTCTGTCCATGATGTTAAGTATAACAATAGTAATGTTAGCTCTTTTATTTGTTCTTCCATCATTTAATCTCCCTTTCTATAAATTCTATATAAGTTGGAACTGTTTCTAAAAGGTATTTATAATCTTTTTCAACAAAATAAGCTTCTGATTTTGACCCCCATGCATATGTTCCTTCTTCTTCAATATCTTTTATTTTATTTTCTGTAAATTTAATTTTCTGCTTCAAATAATCTAATATATATTCATTATTTTCTTGTAGCTCTTTAAGTATTTTCTTAGTTTTTTTATAGTCTCCCTTTTTATAATACATTATTGATAAAGGAAATAACATAAATGTAGAATTATCTAAGTATTTATTGTACAATTTTTCACATTCTCCAAATTTTTCAAGAACAGTATATAACCCCATTAGTAAATATCTTATTCCTAAATTATCATTTTCGCACAATTTTAATAGTTCTTCTCCTTGTTTTATTGCCTCTGTATATCTTCCCAATTCCATTAATGTAAGCATATAATTATGTTTTGTTCTCATATAAGGTCTTGTTTCTATTAATCCCCAAAATTTTCCTATATTTTCTTTGTCAAACATATCTTGTTTTTCTAAATTTGTTTTTTCTTTATTCAATGTATCCTCATATTTCTTTAATTTTTTTATTGTATTCGTTTCAAATTTTGTAATAAAATTTTCTGCATCAATATTATCAGGATATATTTCTAATGCCTGCTTTGCTAATTTTATTGCTTTTGATTGTATTGGTTCTTCATATGCTTTAAATAAAAAACCATCTGATTCTTCCATTTTTCTAAATTTTTCATTCTCAAAATCCATATTTAATCTCCCTCTCTTATTTTGATATATATTTTTGATTCTTTGTATTTGGTTTATCTGGTATAGTCATATGTAATTTTCCACTATCTAATAATGGTCTTATGTATTTTATCTTACATTGTTTTACTTGATTTATATCTTGTAGATTTATATTTAGCTCTTCTTGAACTTCCCTTTGTATTGTATTAAAAATATTTATTTTTCCATTTATTATATCATTATCATCACAACTTCCACCAGATATTTGCAAACAATGTGGATATGATGTATTATTAGCTAATTCACCAACTATATAATATCCATCACTAGTTTCTAATAAACAACCTGCTACCAAACTTGAACAAGCATATTGAATAGGTAATCCGATTCTTTCATCATATAAATAATGTGCATAGTCAGATTTTTTGCATGTTATCATTATTTTTTCTTCACTTCTTTTAAACTCACTTACGCATATTTGTTCACCATTCCATAAATTAGTATTCTCCTTACTTGCTTTATCCCAAAACTTCTCTATTTCTTGTTTAAACTTTAATGGTAATTCAAACTTTTCTGAACTTAATTCTGCTCTAATTTGCACGTTTTCAATATTTATTAACATATATACCTCCATACTAATCAAAATTTTTTTATACTTTCTTTAAGCTTATTTGGTAAATTTATTTTTCTGTCTTCAAATTTTAATATAATTGGTTTATTTATTTTTACAATTTTACTCATTTTTTCTCCTTATAAGTTAAATTTTCCTTTTATAATTTTAGCTACATCCATAGCAGATATATCTGTATTTACAATTTTTAAATAGTTCTTAAAAATCTTTTCTCCTTCGCCTGACTTTGAATTGAATCGATGTTTTTCCATTGATTTTATCAACTCATTTTCACTCCATTCTAAATCTCTTTTAGATGCTTTATATTTCAACCTATTAGCTGTCTTGTTTCTTTTTAATCTTTCCTCTAAAGATGTTTCTAACTCTATTACATACGATTCTTCAAATAAATTCATCCAATTATCAGTTTCTGCTTTTTCTTCTTCAAAATCTTTTCCAAAATCAAAACATCCTGTAAATATTATTCCATTTTCATTACTCTTTGCAAATTCTTTAAATACTTCATATCTTATCAGTTGATTCATCCTTTGATATGCCTTTTTATCATAATCAAATATCAATCTAACCATTTCTATGGTCATGTGATTATAAAATAATTTATATCCTGTCAATTTCGCTAATTCTTGTCCTACTGTCATTTTTCCTACTGCTTGAGGTCCAATTATTGATACAAATTTTGGCATTTCATTCATCTCCTTTATTTTTATGTATCATTAGTACCTGTCCCAAATGATACATTGATGTATCGTTAGTGCCTGTCCCAAATGATACATCAATGTATCGTTGGTGCCTGTCCCATTTGGCACATGACGATATGTAATTTTTGATTTTCCATTTTGAGCTTAAGTTTTTTTTGACTAAATTTGTCTATGTTGCTTTTTACAAATTCTTTTGCTTGTTCTGGTTCAGAAGTTGATATTTTTCCTATTTCTTCTTCTTGTGTGTTTCTTATGATGATGCTTTCTTCGCCATTTATGGTTTGTGAATAGTCTTCTAAGTATTCTACTATTTGTACTTCATATCCGTCTTCTGTTTTGTTTATTGTATTTAGTAGGAATGTGTCTTCTTCTTGGTCAAGTCCCATGTTTGTTGCTTGATATTTGTTTGTTTCTTTATCATAAACTAGATATTGTGTTCCTTCTTTTGGGAATTCTTTGGTTAAATCGCTTCCGAATAGTTCTTGTGCTTTTTCTTGTATTTGCTCATAAGAAAGTTCATAGTCTTCTAAATTCTTTTTTACTACTTCCCACATCCACATTTCATCTGCTTGGTTGATATTTTCAAATTCTGGTAATGCTTCGTTTGTTATTTCTTTCCACATATATATTTTTGTTATGTAGGTTTCTATTTGATTGATTTCTTGTATGCTTATATTGTAACTTGCATTTATTGCAATGTTTTTGTATATTATCATTCCTGAAAAAATGATTGTTAGAATTATTATAATGACTATTATTTTTTTCATTAGCTTTCACCTATTTTTACATTTTTTATTTACTATTTTTCTGTTTTATATTTTATCATACTTGTTTTGAAGGTTTCAAGGATTTTTAAAAAAAGAATTTCAAAATGTTGCAAGATAATGGTTTCAAGTTGAGCACGCCCCTGTAGTATATGGATTTGAATGGAATGTCGAATGTGCATGGAGAAATTTTAGAAATCCTATGCAATTTTATGGAAATAGTTCACGCACGTAGAAAGGATGCCATAAAATAAATTAGAATTTCTTAAATTTCGTAATAAGCCGAGACATGTAATGAAAATCTTATACTGCAGGGGCGTGCTCAACTTGAAACCATTATCTGGTAACACACAATTCGGGAAACCAACAAATTACAGACTGTTTATAAAGTGGTGAAAATAATTAAGTAGTACAATATACATTATATCGTACTACTTTTATCATTTTTTAAAATCAAAACCCTATTAACTCAAGCACTATGCAGTTTCTTTTCGATTTTGTGTACCAGGCATTTGTCTTTGTTTTTTTATTATAGGATTTCGAACTGTTTTTGCTTCATTTATTGTAATTTCTGGTCCTGTTGAATTTAATACTGTATCTTTAGTTATAATACATTTTTCAATTTTTGGATTTGATGGTATGTCATACATGATGTCTCTCATTATTTCTTCGATGATTGAACGAAGTCCTCTTGCTCCTGTTTTTCTTTCTATTGCTTTGTCTACAATTGCTTCTAATGCTTCTGGTGCAAAAGTTAGCTCTACCCCATCTATTTGGAATAATTTTTGATATTGTTTTACTAATGCATTTTTAGGTTCTACTAATATTTTTACTAATGCTTCTTTGTCTAATTCTCTTAATGTTGCAATTATTGGTAGCCTTCCTATAAATTCTGGTATTAAGCCAAATTTTAATAGGTCTTGTGGTAGTAATTCTTGGAATACTTCATATTGATTTAATTCTTTTTTGCTTTTTATTGTGCTTCCAAATCCAATTGCTTTTTCTCCAGTTCTGTCTTTTATAATGTTTTCTAATCCTTCAAATGCTCCTCCGCATATTATTAATATATTTTCTGTATTTATTTGGATTAGTTCTTGGTTTGGATGTTTTCTTCCTCCTTGTGGTGGTACAGATGCGACTGTTCCTTCGATTATTTTTAGTAATGCCTGTTGTACTCCTTCCCCACTTACATCTCTTGTGATTGATGGGTTTTCTGATTTTCTAGTTATTTTGTCAATTTCGTCAATATAAATTATTCCTTTTTCTGCTTTTTGAATATCACCATCAGCTGCTTGTATTAATTTTAATAAAATATTTTCTACATCTTCTCCAACATATCCTGCTTCTGTTAAAGTGGTTGCATCGGCTATTGCAAATGGTACATTTAAAATCTTAGCTAGCGTTCTTGCTAATAATGTTTTTCCACAACCTGTAGGTCCTAAAAGCAAAATATTACTTTTTTGAATTTCTACTTCATCTTTTGAAGCATTTTCTTCATGTGCTACTCTTTTATAATGATTATATACTGCTACTGATAAAGTCTTTTTAGCTTCATCTTGCCCAATTACGTAATCATCTAATATTTCTTTTATTTCTTTTGGACTTGGGATTTCGTTTAATTCATTTAATGTGTACCCTGCTTTTTCGTCTTCATATAATTCCATTTCTATAATACTTGTACAAAGTTCTACACATTCATCACAAATATAAACTCCTGGTCCTGCTACAATTTTTTTAACATTTTCTTGTGACTTTCCACAAAAAGAACATCTTACACTCTTGGGTGTATCATTTCTTGCCATGCTTTAATACCTTTCCTTTCTAAGTTTACACTCTATTTTCTTTTGTCCATAATTCCGTCAATTAATCCATATTCTAATGCTTGCTGAGCTGTCATATAATTGTCTCTTTCTGTATCTTTTTGGATTGTTTCTATGCTTTGACCTGTTTTTTCACTTAAGAATTTATTTAATTTTTCTCTTGTCTTTACTAAATGGTCTGCATGAATTTTAACTTCTGTTGCTTGCCCAGAAATTCCGCCACCTCCGATTAGTGGTTGATGAATTAGAATTTCTGCATTTGGAGTTGCATATCTTTTTCCCTTTTCTCCTGCTGCCAAAAGTGCTGCTCCCATACTTGCAGCCATTCCTACACATATTGTAGATACTGGACATTTGATATAATTCATTGTATCTATAATTCCCATTCCATCAGTAATAGATCCTCCTGGGGAATTGATATATAAATAAATATCTTTGTCTGGATCTTCTGATTCTAAAAATAATAATTGTGCTATTACCAAGCTAGATGTTGTTGGATTAACATCTTCTCCTAAAAATATAATTCTATCTTTTAATAATCTTGAGAAAATATCATAAGATCTTTCTCCTTTGCTTGTTTGTTCAATTACATAAGGTACTAAACTATTTTTTTCTAACATAATTTTCCTCCTATTCATTTTTTCTTCATTTTATTTGTATTTTATGATAAAATCCAAAAAGCTGGGAATAAAATTTAACTTTGTGATTTTATTCCCTAACCTTTGTTTTTCTTTTTTATTTTATTTTTGCGTTTTCTACTAACAAATTAATTGCCTTTTCTGTTTCTAATGCTTCTTTTATGTAATTTTTTACATTTTCATTTTTTAAGAATTCTTCATCATTTTCTCTTTTATAATTTTTAGCCATTTCTTTCATTTTTTCTTCTACTTCTTTATTGCTTACTTTTATTTTTTCAGCCTTTATAACTGCTTCTAAAGCTAATCTTGATTTTATTGCTTCAATTGCTTGTGGTTCATATTCTTTTCTTAAATCGTCCTCTTTTTTGTCTACCATTTGAAGATATTGAGACAATTTTATTCCTTGATATGATAATCTTTGTTCTATTTCTTTTATCATATTATCTACTTCTGTTTCTATCATACCTGATGGAATTTCTACTTTCATATCTTCACAAACAGCTTTTATAGCAGCATCTTGTGTTTCATATTTTGCTTTGTCGTCATTTTGTTTTTGTTGTTTTTCTTTTATGCTTTTTTTCAATTCTTTTAAAGTGTCAAATTCACTTACGTCTTTTGCAAATTCATCATCTAATTTTGGTAATTCTTTCTTTCTTATTTCATGAACTTTTACTTTAAATGTTGCATCTTTTCCAGCTAATTCTTTAGAAAAATATTCTTCTGGGAATTTTACTTCTATTTCTTTTTCTTCGTCAATATTCATTCCAATAATTTGGTCTTCAAATCCTGGTATAAATGTATTGCTTCCGATTTCTAATTCATGACCTTCTGCTTTTCCTCCTTCAAAGGCTTCTCCATCTACAAATCCTTCGAAGTCTATTGTTGCAATATCACCTTTTTCTACTGGTCTATCTTCAATTGTGATAATTCTGCTGTTGTGTTCTTGCATATGTTTTAGTTCGTGTTCAATATCTTCGTCTGTAACATTATACTCAATTTTTTCAATTTCTATACCTTTATATTTTCCAAGTTCTGCTTCTGGTTTTGTTTGCATTATTGCTTCAAATACTAGGTCTTTTCCTTTTTCGATTTGAATTACTTCTATGTCTGGTCTGCTTACTATTTCTAATTTATTTTTTTCTACTGCTTCTTCTAAGGCTTCACCTGCTATTTCGTTGAAAGCATCTTCATAGAATATTTCTTTTCCATAATATCTTTCTACTATTTGTATTGGTGCTTTTCCTTTTCTAAATCCTGGTATGTTGAAATATTTTGCATTTTTAAAATATACTTTTTTTATTGCTTGATCAAATTTTTCTGCTTCGATGGTTATTTTTAATTTTACTTCATTTGCATTTTTAGTTTCTTCTACTTTACATTTCATTATTTTCAATCCTTTCTTCTATATAAACATATAAGCCTATTTATTATACCACATTTTTCCCATTTTGCAAGGAATTTTTGATATTTTTCAAAAAATACTTGTTTTTTTTGGCTATTTGTGTTAAACTTGATATTAGTCAATTTATTTAAGAATATTTAGGAGGTGCATTAAGAATGGCAATGTGTGAAATTTGTCAAAAGTCAATTAGTCATGGAAACAAACTTAGTATTACTCGTTCTCACATCAGTAAAAGAGCAAAACGTACATGGAAACCAAATTTAAGAAGAATAAAAGTTAATATGAATGGTGAAATAAAAAGAATTTATGTATGTGCAAAATGTTTAAAGAATGATAAAGTAAAAAGAGCTTAAAATAAATAGCTCTTTTTATTTTTCATTTTTATTCTTTTATTCCAAAAATAAGCTTTACAAACCCTCTTAAAAATTTAGGTACTTTTTTTACGACCACTGTCATATGTATCCCTCCTTTATTTTTTAACAAGTAAGCCACATAATGCCCACACCAATAACTACTACTCCGATGATAAATAACCAACCTGTTAGAGGAAGTAATAATACTAATAAAATTCCTAGTCCTAATCCAATTAGGCAAATAGCAAATGTTTTTCTGAATAATTTTATCATTTTATTACCTCCATTCTTTTCTATATTATATTAGTTTACTTTATTTTTAGTTACTACATAATGACGCATGGTCAAAATATTAATATATTATTTATTTGTAACAATTCGGGGGGACCAACAAATTACAGACTTTTTATAAAGTGGGTAGAATAATTGTATTTTTTCATAACTTTGTGTGTCGCAACTTCCATAATTAAAAATACTAGTATGTAAGTTGCTCCAATCGCACTCGTTTCACTCGTTTGGTCGCTTACGCAGTTATTAAAAAATACAATTATTAACCCACTTTGTATTAAAGTCTGTTATGTAGTTGGGAGTTACAAATAAATAATATATTAATATTTTGACATATAAGGTTTATTGGCTGTGAATAGTAACCATTTTATGTTTTATATGTTTGTTATATTTGACTGTTTTGCTTTTATCTTGTAAAATATTTTAGAAGATATATTGAAATTACGAAAGGAATGAGTTTTTATGAAAAAGCAAGATGCCATTACTTTAATCGAATTATTAAAAAATCAATATCCTGATGCTACTTGTAGCTTAGATTTTACTACTCCATTTGAATTAGTGGTTGCTGTTATGTTATCTGCACAATGTACTGATGAAAGGGTTAATAAAACGACTCCTGCTCTTTTTTCTCGTTGTAAAACAATCCAAGATTTTGCAAATATTGATATTCATGAATTAGAAGAACTTATCCACCCTTGCGGATTTTATAAGAATAAAGCTAAAAATATTAAATTATGTGCTAAACAGGTGTTAGAAAATTTTGGTGGAATTGTTCCAAAAACTATGCCTGAATTAACTAGTTTAGCTGGTGTTGGTAGAAAAAGTGCTAATGTTATAATGCTAGAAGTTTTTGGAATTGCTCAAGGAATTGCTGTAGATACACATGCAAAAAGGATTTCTAATTTAACAGGTTTGTCAAATGAAAAAACTCCTGAAAAAATCGAACAAGATTTATTAAAAATTTTCCCAAAAAAATATCTAAAAGACATCAATCATCTTTTTGTATGGCATGGAAGAAATATTTGTGTAGCTAGAAATCCAAAATGTGATATTTGTCCTATAAAACAATTTTGTAAAAATTGTTCATTTCCATTGACAAAAAAGAAATAAAGATATAAATTTTATATATCAAAAAAATTTTTAAGGAGGTTTTTTAATGTTACACTCAAGATTCAAACTTATTACTACTTTATTAGTTTTTATTCTTTTGTTTACTGTCCCTGTTTCAATTGGAGCAGAAGTTCAAAATCAAACAATAAAAACTGATTTAGTTGATGGAACAACTGATGCTGATACTAATTCAGAAGATGGTATTATGCCAATTTCTGAAACGCCTTCTCCTGAGGATATGGAAGATACTGAGTCTACTGAGGATATTTATGAAATTGAAACTGAAACCGAAACTGACTCTGATACTGCCACAACCCCAGATGCAAATGATGTTGCTTCTTTACCTGAGGAATCTAAAGATAATGATGTTTTTTATTTAGAAGGCAAGGATGTTACAATTGATTATGAAGTAAATGGTAATGCATTTATTATAGCAAATAGTGTTACTATTAACTCACCAATTAATGGAGATGTTTTTGTTTGTGCAAATGACATTATAATCGGAGAAAATGGTGATATTTATAATAATCTATTCTCGATTTCTGAAAATTTAACTATTACGGGAAATGTTGTTTCTAGTGTATATAGTATTGCTACTACTACAAAAGTTAATGGTTATATTTACAATGATTTAAACTTAATTTCCGAAGATGTTACTATTGTAGGTGAAGTTGGTAGAAATGCTTCTATTTCTTGCTCACAACTTAAATTCGAAGATGAAATTACCCCACCAAATACTTCAATAATTTCTGGAGATTTAAATTATAGTGCAAAAGAAGAAATTTCTATCCCAGAAGGAACTGTTGATGGTAAAACTACATTTAATCAAATAACCGAAAATACTGATTTTGATATGCAAACTATTTTAATGTCTCTTGGTACATTAGTTGCAACTACAATTATCCTTTGGTTATTATGTTTATGGCTTGCACCTAAATTCTTAAATAAAGCTCCTTCTTTAGTATCTACTAAAAAGATTTTACATACTATTGGGCTTGGAATTTTAACACCTATTGCTTCTATATTTTTAATTGTATTACTATTACTTTTAGGATTAACTACTACTGTAAGTATATTATTGCTATTTTTAGTATGTATCTTATTTGTAATAAGTTCTTCAATATTTGTTATTGCTATAAATGGAGTTATATGTGATAAATTAAAAATTGAAAAAACACTTGGAATTTTTGGTATGCTAGTTGCATCATCAGCCGTTTACTATTTAATAGGCTTAATTCCTTTCGTAGGAGGATTAATTAAAATAATTGCATTTATTTTAGGACTAGGTACTTTAATTTCTAGCATTGTTTTAAAGGAAAAGAAAAAAGAAATACAAACTGAATCACAATTATAAGTTCCTTAAAGCCTCCTATTAATAGGAGGCTTTACTTACACACTCTTATATAATTTCCTCTTTTAATTCATCTATAATGTCTTTAAAATCTTTTGCTTGGACAATTGCAGTACCAGATACTAAAATATTTGCACCTGCTTTTTTTACTTGCTCATGTGTTCTTAAATTAATCCCTCCATCTGCTTCTATATCTATTTCTATGTTATTTTTATCTATATATTTTTTTAAAGTTCTAATTTTTTCTAACATATCAGATAACAAAGTTTGTCCACCTTTTCCTGGCTCTACTGTCATAACTAGTGCTACATGAATATATGGCAAAAACTCATAAATTTCTTCTATTTTTGTTTTAGGCTTTACAGAAATACCTACTTTACAATTATTATGTTTTATATATTTTATAAGCTCATATACCTCATCCTTGCTTTTACATGCTTCTAAATGAAAAGTTATTATATTAGGTTCTATTGCTAAAAAGTCATCAATTGCGTCTTTTACATCTTCTACCATCAAATGTACATCTAATGGTAGATTAGATATTCTTTTTAGATGGCTTGCATTTTCTAACATTTTTTCATAAGTATCTTTTTCTACAAACCTTCCATCCATTACATCAATATGAAAGTAGTCTGTTTTTGCATTCTCTAATTTCAAAAAAGTTTCAGCTTCTTCCCCTGGTTTTATTGATAAAATAGATGTTGAAACCTCTACCATTTTTCTTTTTCCTCCCTTTGTTTTAGTTCTTGATATATTTTACAAAATCTCTCATATCTTTCTGGATTAATTTCTCCTTTTTTTATTGCTTCTTTAATTCCACAATTTTCTTCTTTTATGTGTGTACAACCAACAAATTCGCAATTGCAAATTTTGCTTTTAAATTCAACAAAATAATTTTGTAATTCATTACTTGGTATTTCTTCAATTGAAAATGTTGAAAATCCTGGCGTATCTGCGATATATGTGTTTTCATTTATCTCATAAAGTTTAATTGCTGTGGTAGTATTTTTTCCTTTTTTGTTTCTTTTACTAATTTCTCCTTCTTGTGTTATTTCTTTATTAAAAATGCCATTAATTAAAGTTGATTTTCCCACACCAGAATTTCCAGAAAATGCATTAATATGATTTTTTAATTTTGCTTTTAATTCTTCTATTCCCTTTTTTTCATTTGCTTGAGTTTCTATTACATTATAGCCAATTGCTTCATAAATTGATTTTATTTCTTTTATTTTGTTTTCTTTATCTAAGTCCATTTTATTAATTACTATTAAAGATTGTACTCCTAAAAATTCCGAAAATGCTAACTGCTTATCTAACATTAATAAATCTGGCTTTGGATTTTTACTAGAAAGTACTAATACAATTTGTGTAATATTAGCTAATTTAGGTCTTTTTAAGAAAATTTCTCTTTGTTCTATTTTTTCAATAACTGCTTCCTTTTTTTCTATATCAGTTATTTCAAATTCTACTTTGTCGCCCACTACTGGTGTTATTTCCTCTTTTTTAAATCTTCCTCGTGCTTTTGCTTCATATATATCTGCTTTTGATGAATTAATCTGTTTTACCTCATATAAATCAGCAATATTTCCTACAATAATTCCTTGCATTTTTCCTCCCTTAGCTAGTTACTCAAATACACAATTTGTTGTTGTATTCATATTAATTTCCTTTGTGCCTTTTAAGATATCATCCACATATACTTTGATTGTTACATTTCCCTTGGCACTATAGCTTGCACTAATGTCTGTTGCTGTTTTATTTTTTGATTCACTATAAATTGTGTCATTTCCTACTGTAATTCTTACAGTTGCTTTTTCTACTTTTTCTTCTCCTTCTTCGTCTTTTTCAGGTGTGTAATTTAATAATGATTTTAGGTTTACTTTTACAGTTCCTTGTTTCATCTGTGCTAGTTTGTTGACTGTTATTGTTATTGTTGTTCCTTCATCTACTACTTCTCCTGCATCTATGCTTTGCTTTAATACAACTTCATTATCTTTTGACGAATCTTCCTCATAGGCTACATTTACTTTTAGTCCTGCTTTTTGCAAAGCTTTTTTAGCTTCTTCTTCAGTTCTTCCAGTTACTCCTTCTACAGTTACTTGTTTAATTCCTGTTCCTGTGCTTACATGTATTTTTACTGTTTCTCCTGCTAAAACTTCGGTATCTGGTTCTGTTTCTTGACTAACAACATATCCTTCTTGTACGGTTTTGCTAGTTTCTTCAACTACTTCTGCTACTAATTTTGCTTCTTCTATTATGCGGATTGCTTCCTCTTTTTCTTTTCCCTTTACATTTGGAACTTTAGCTTTTTCTTGTCCTTTACTTATTATAACACTTATTGTACTGCCTTCTTTTACAGTTAAATTACTTGGGTCTTTGGTATAATCTCCTATTTCTGTTTTTAGTGAAATAACATTTCCTTCTGGTACTTCTTTGTCATATTCTTCTTTTTCTACTTCAAATGTAAGATTTGCTTCTTCAATTTGTTTTTTAGCTTCTTCTTGTGATAATCCTACAATATTTGGTACTTTTACTTCTTCTGGATTAGTTGCATTTAAAAATAATAAAGTTCCTCCTAAGCTTAATGAAAATAGTAGAATAATGCCTATTACTATGCTTAGAGCTTTATGCCTTTTTATGAAATTTTTTTCTTCTTTTCTGTTTTTTTCATCTTTATTATTTTCTTGTATATTGCCATACATGTCAGTATTGATTTTTTGTGTCATTGCAGTATTGTCATATTCTTTTTGTTCTACAAAATCTCCATCTGGTTCTTTTAATGCTTTTCTTAAGTCACTAAGCATTTCTGTTGCTGATTGATATCGCAGAGTGATATCTTTTTTCAATGCTTTCATTATAATTTTGTTGATTGCACTTGGAATGTTAGGATTTACTTCTATTGGTTCTTCTGGTTCATCTTGCATGTGCTTTAATGCAACTGATACAGGTGTATCTGCATCAAATGGCACTCTACCTGTTACCATTTCATACATAACAACTCCTAGTGAATATAAGTCTGATTTTGCATCAGTGTAACCACCTCTAGCATGCTCTGGTGAAAAGTAATGTACAGAACCAATTGTTGTTCCAAATGCCGTAATTGTTGAATTAGATACTGCTTTTGCAATTCCAAAATCTGTTACTTTTGCAATTCCATCTTCTGTTATTATTATATTATGTGGTTTTATATCTCTATGTACAATATTATTTCTATGTGCTACTTCTAGTGCTGATGCAATTTGAATTGCTACATTAACAGACCATTTCCATGGCAGAGGTCCTTTTTCTTCTATAATGATTTCTTTTAATGTTTTTCCTTGTATTAATTCCATTACGATATAATATAAGTTACCTTCTACTCCTACGTCATAAATAGAAACAATATTTGGATGGGTAAGTCTTGCTGCTGCTTGTGCTTCTCCTTCAAATCTTTTAATAAATTCTTCGTCTGTGGTAAATTCATCTCTTAATATTTTTACAGCTACATATCTTTTTAAGATTTTATCAGTTGCTTTATAAACGGTAGACATTCCACCATTACCTATTTTTTCAATTATTTCATATCTACTCCCTAATAATTTTCCCTCTAAATTCATATTTCTCTCTCCTTAAAATCATGTTTCTTTGTAGATTGTTTATATGTTTTTTATGATTACAACTGTGATGTTATCATACCCTCCATTTTGGTTTGCTTTGTCTACTAGTTGCTTTGGAGCATGTTCTATACTTTGTTTTGCCATTTTAAATATATCATCTTGTGGGACAAGATTTGTTAACCCATCTGATGCTATTATTAAAATGTCATCTTTTAAAAATCCTTTTACCATGACATCAGGCTCTACAAATGCATTACATCCTAATGCTTTCATTAACATGTTCTTTTGTGGATGATGTATTGCTTCTTCTTGGGTAATGGTTCCGTCTTTTACTAATTTTTGTACATAACTATGGTCTTGAGTTAATTTTCTCATAAATTCTTTTCTAATTCGATATACTCTGCTGTCTCCTACATGTCCAATAAATACTTTATTATTATATATTAAACAAATTTCTAATGTAGTACCCATTCCTTCCAATTCTGCATTTTCTTTTGATTTTTCATATACTACCATATTGGCATATTCCATTGCACTTCCTACTAACTGAATGATGCTGTCTTTGTCTTTTTCGATGTCTTTGAAATTGTTTTCTATATAATTTTTAGCTGTTTGTACTGCTAATTTGCTTGCAATTTCTCCACCGTTGTATCCTCCCATACCGTCTGCTAACATGTATAGTTGTACTTCGTCTAAAGAATCTGATATGTAATAGTAGTCTTGGTTGACTTCTCTTACTTTTCCAATATCAGTTTTTGCATAAGCCTTTATCATTTTTTCACCTCTTTTTCTTTGTGTTTTGTTTTTTATTTTTGCTTATTATTTTCCTCTTTATTTTATATCACAAGTTTATGCTTTTTGCAATTATTTTATTAATTTTTCTTTAATTCGTGTTACTTTCTGTTACAATTCACAGTCACATTTATATTTATATGGTCAAAATAGTAATATATTATTTATTTGTAACTCCCAACTACATAACAGACTTTAATACAAATCGGGTTAATAATTATCTTTTTTAATAACTGCGTAAGCGATCAAACGAGCGAAGTGAGTGCGATTGGAGCAACTTACATACTAGTATTTTTTTTATTATGGAAGTTGCGACACACAAAGTTATGAAAAAAGATAATTATTAACCCGCTTTATCAAAAGTCTGTAATTTGTTGGTCCCCCCGAATTGTTACCAATAAATAATATATTACTATTTTGACCATGTAAGTGTAAAACTGGCTGTGAATTGTTACTACTTTCTATTTCAAAATTCACAATTTTATGTTATAATTTGGAAGAAAGGAATCGATTTTATTATGGAAAACAATTATTTAGAAAAATTAGAATTTTACAAAATAACCCAAATGCTTAGTAATTTTTGCTCTACCTATAAAGGAAAAGAATTAGCAATGCAACTATTACCAAGCACTCAAAAAGAAAAAGTGCAAAAACTTTTGCAAGAAACAAGTGAAGCTGTAAATTTAACATATCGCAATAGTTTCCCATCTTTTTATGAAATTGTAGATATTACAGTAGAATTAAAGGCATTAGAAAGTAACGCTAGTCTTACTACAAAATCGCTTTTAAATCTTGCACTTATCTTTAAGTTGTCACAAGAATTAAAAGAATATTTCAGCAAAGACTTTTTAGATTTGTCTGAATATCCTTTACTTGCAAGTTTATTTTCTGAATTATATGCCAATAAAAGTATTACAGATAGAATTTATCAATGTATTTTAGACGAAAATACCATTGATGACAAAGCCTCTAAAACTCTGCAATCTCTGCGAAGGCAAAAAAGGAAAATTGAACAAGATATTAGAAGCAAATTAAATGATATGATTCATTCATCTTCATATTCAAAATATATTCAAGAAAATATTGTAACAATTCGTAATAATCGTTTTGTTATTCCAGTTAAGGAAGAAGCTCGCCTTCAAATAAAGGGCTTTATTCATGATGTTTCAAATGCAGGCTCTACTGTTTTTATTGAGCCAATATCTGTTTTTGAAATGAATAATGAGCTAAATCGTTTAACAAAGGAAGAAGATTTGGAAATAGAAAAAATTTTGCAAGAACTTACTAGCCTTTTTTATCCTTATGTAGCAGAGTTAAGTAAGGACATTGATATAATTGGAAAATTAGATTTTATTTTTGCCAAAGCTAAATTTTCTAAATCACTTAAAGCTACTACTCCTATTATTAATGATAAAAAAGAAATTCATTTAAAAAATGCTAGACATCCTTTGATTGATAAAAATAAAGTAGTTCCAATTTCTTTAGATTTGGGAAATGATTTTTCTGTTTTGTTAATTACTGGACCTAATACTGGTGGAAAAACTGTTACTTTAAAAACTGTCGGACTTTTGAGTTGTATGGCTTGTAGTGGCCTTAATATTCCTTGTGATGAAAATTCTAGTATTTATGTTTTTGATTACATTTTTGCTGATATTGGAGATGACCAAAGTATTGGTGATTCGCTAAGTACTTTTTCTTCCCATATTCTTACTATTGTAGATATTACTAAGTCTGCTACTGAAAATTCTCTTATTCTACTTGACGAATTGGGTTCTGGTACTGATCCTTTGGAAGGAGCAAATTTAGCTATTAGTATTTTATCATACTTCCAGTTAGTTGGAAGCCTTATGATTGTTACTACACACTATCAAGAGTTGAAACAATATGCCTTAGTTACAAAAGGTTTTCAAAATGCTTCTGTAGAATTCGATGTTTCTACTTTAAGTCCTACTTATCGCTTGTTGGTTGGTATTCCTGGAAAAAGTAATGCTTTTGAAATTAGTAGAAAATTAGGTTTAGAAAATTCTATTATAACTAAGGCACAAAGCTTAATGACATCAAATGAAATTGATATTGAAAATTTGTTGAAAACGATTTATGACGATAAATCTACTATTGAAAAAGAGAAAATTGCGATTTCTCAAGAACTAGAAAACATAAAAGTTTTGAGACAATCTTTAGAAGAACAAAATGACGATGTAAAACGCCAAGAGCAAGATTTGATTAATAATGCTAAAATTAAAGCTAGAAACATCTTATTAGATGCTAAAGACGAAGCAGATAATATCATCAAAGAAATGAATAAAATAGTAAATACTAAAGATTTAAATAATTTAAGAAATGATTTAAATAAAAAAATCAAAAATATAAAAACCAAAAGTGCTGTTTCTTCTCCTACCTTAGATACCATTGATGCAAAAGATATTAAGCCAAACACTCAAGTATTTGTTACTACTTTAAATCAAAATGGTATTGTACTTTCTCATGTTTCTAAATCAAATGAAGTGCAAGTACAAGTAGGAAGTATAAAAATGACTGTTCCTATTCGAAATTTAGCAAAACCTCTTCACGATAAAACTAATAAGTTAGCAAATTATTCTATTTCTACTAATGTTTCTAAAACTAGAAATGTTAAAACTGAAATTAATGTTATTGGTTTGAATGTAGAAGAAGCTATTTTTGTTGTTGATAAGTTTTTAGATGATGGTGCTTTGGCTAAGTTGCAAAATGCTAGAATTATTCATGGAAAAGGAACTGGTAAATTGCGAGATGGAATTCATCGATTTTTAAGAAATAATCCACATGTTAAATCTTTCCATATTGGAACTTTTGGTGAAGGTGAAATGGGTGTTACTATAGTTGAATTTAAATAATTTGTATTAAAAGTCTATTTATATTTTTTATAAAATAGACTTTTTATATTGATATTTTTTTCTCTATTGCATATATTCTATGCCCATATTTTTCCATGATTTTTTCATTTTTTTCAAATCTTTCTTCATGTTTTTCTAATTTTTCTGTATGCCCTACTAAAACATCTAATATTAAATCTAATTTTTGACCATGTTCATATTCCATTTTGGTTACAATATTTCCTAGTCTTGTTATTTCTTCTTGCATTGTGTTTTGCTTTTGTTCCATTCCGTCTTGTTTTTGTTCCATTCTGTCCTGCCTTTGTTCCATTCTGTCCTGCCTTTGTTCCATCCTGTCTTGCCTTTGTTCCATTATGTCCTGCCTTTGCTCCATTCTTTCTTGTCTTTCTTCCATTCTTTCTTGTATTTGCTTCATCTCTTGTTGTTCTTGGTACACCTTTTGCAATAATTCATCCATTTTGTTCTGTCTTTTGTTCATTTTTTGTAACAATTTGTCTGTTTCGTCTTGCCTTTTGTTCATTTTTTGTAACAATTTGTCTGTTTCGTCTTGCCTTTGGTTCATTTTTTGCAACAATTTGTCTGTTTCGTTTTGCCTTTGGTACATTTTTTGCAACAATTTGTCTCTGTCAGCATTTTCTTGGTACATTTTTAATAACAAATTGTCTCTTTCTATATATCCTTGGTACATCTTTAGTAATAAGTCATCTCTTTCTTTTTGTGTCATAATTCTCTCCCTCCTTTCTTTGTAATTTACTAATTGCTATTACTAGCATACACATTATACAAACAATCAGTTCATTTGTCAATACAATTGTAATACTAAATATACCTTTCTATTACTACTACTGTCCTTCCGCTTCTAGTTGTTCCAGAGAATTCTTTTACTACAAACCTACCTTTTCCTCGTATAGTAATAATATCATTTAATTTTATTTGTTTAGAAGTTTTTGTTTCATTTTGACCATTAATAAAAACTCTTTCTTGTTCTATTATTTGACTTGCCTTATTTCTAGATGTTTTTGCTAAATCTGATACAAAATTATCTAGCCTTAAAGAAGGAACAATGATTTTTATTGTTTCCATGTTTACTTCTTTTTTTCGTAATTCTTGAATTTCTTTAATTTCTATATTGCTATTTTCAAACCTTGTCAATGATGGCAATTGCTGTTTTAAAATTTCTGCAAAATCTTGAATTGTAATTATATCCGCTCCATCCTCAAAAACTAAAATATCTCCAACTTTTTCTCTTTTTAAACCTAGCTTTACAATTCCGCCTAAATAATTACGATGCGAATATTTCCCTTTTTCTTCTTCTGGCAATATGACTCTTACTACTTTTACTATTTTACCATAATTTTTTTGAAGCATTTTTTCATCATATTTTTCAGGATAAATTATAGCAATTTTCCTTTCTGCTTCTTGGTATCCACCATATAACTGATAATTTTCAAATTTGATTTTTCTGAAAAAGTTTTCTACTAAAGAAACTTGATACATATCTAAAAAATCAGTGCATTCTATTTTGTCTCTTGTTTTAGAAAATTCTATTTTATCTAATACTTGTGATAAACACATTTTATCTTCTTGCTTTTTATAATCTTTTAATAATTGTAATTTGTCCATTAAAAAATTCATTCCTTTCCTAAATACTTATAATTTTAGTTCGCATCGCTTTATAAAATGTTCTTTTATTTCTTGATATATACTATTTTCATCCATTTTATATATTGTTTCTAATTCTTCTGGACTTCCATGTTCTATGTATTTGTCTGGATATGCAAAATTTTTGATTTGTACATCTTGTAGATTTTCTTCTTTTATTATTTCCTGAATAGCTGTTGCTAACCCATTGATAATTGTTCCATCTTCGATAGTAATTACTTTTTTTGTTTTTTCTATTGATTTTTTTATTGTTTCTTTGTCAATTGGTTTTAAAAATCTACTATTAATTACTTCTACTGTACTATCTGGATTTTCATTCTCTATTCTTGTTGCTACTTGCATTGCTCTTGCAACCATTTTACCAATGGCTATTATACTTATAGTATCTCCTTCTTTTAATATTTCTGCTTTTCCTAAATTTAGCTTTTCCTGCTTTTCTATTTTATATTCGCTTTCTCCACCTCTTGGATATCGAATTACAACTGGCTTTTTTATTTGGATTGCAAATTCTATCATTTCTTCTAATTCTTTAAAATTTTTTGGTGCCATAATTGTTAAATTTGGTACTAATCTAAAAAAAGCCATGTCTAACATTCCTTGATGAGTTTCTCCATCTGCTCCAACAATGCCTGCTCTATCAACGCACATAACAACTGGTAAGTTTTGTAATGCAACATCATGGATTACTTGGTCATAAGCTCTTTGATAAAATGATGAATAGATTGGAACAACTGGGATTACTCCTTCTTTTGCCATTCCTGCTGCCATTGTGATTGCATGTTGCTCTGCAATGCCTATATCAAAAAATCTATCTGGAAATTTTTGTGCAAATTCTGCTAATCCTGTTCCATCCTTCATTGAAGCAGTAATAGCTACAATTTTGTCATTTTTTTGAGCTAATTCTACTAATTTTTCTCCAAAAACCTTTGAATAGTCTTTTTTCTTTTCTTTTTTTCCTTTTCCTGTTTCTTTATCAAAAGGACTTGTTGCATGAAATTTATCTGGATTTTGTTCTGCAATTTCATATCCCTTTCCTTTTTTTGTCAAAACATGTATCAATACAGGTCCTGTTAAATCTTTACTTATCTTCAACATTCTTTCCAGTTCTCCAACGTCATGCCCATCTACTGGTCCTAAATAACGAAATCCAATATCTTCAAAAAACATTTTAGGAATAAATAATTGTTTAATACTTTTCTTCACTTTTTGCACCATTCTTACAATTGGCTTTCCAATACATGGAACTTTTAGAATAATTTTTTTAACTGCATCACTTGATTTATTATACGTTTTTTTAGTTCTCAATTTACTAAGCAACATATTTATTCCGCCAATATTTTTTGAAATACTCATTTCGTTATCATTTAATATAACTGTCATTCTAGTTTGGCTACAACCTGCATCATTCAAAGCTTCTAATGCCATCCCTCCTGTTAAAGCACCATCTCCTATTACAGCTACTACATGATTGTCTTCCTTTTTTATATCTCTTGCTCTTGCCATACCAAGTGCTGCAGAAATAGATGTACTACTATGACCTGTATTAAAACAATCTATTTCTGATTCTTTGGTTTTTGGGAAACCTGCAATTCCATTTAATTTTCTTAATGTTTTTAATTCTTCTTTTCTTCCTGTAATTATCTTATGTACATAAGTTTGATGCCCTACGTCCCATACTATTTTGTCTGTTGGTAAATTGTAAGTGCTATGTAAAGCGATAGTTAATTCTACCACTCCTAAATTAGAAGCTAAATGTCCTCCATTTTCTGATACAATGTCTAATATGAATTTTCTAATTTCTTCTGCTAATTGCTTTTTTTCTTCTATGTTTAGTTTTTTTACGTCTTCTGGTGAATTGACTTTTTCTAACATATTATCACCCAATTTCATTATTTTGAAGTATATTATATCATGTTTTTGGATTTTTGCAATATTAACATAAGAGCTAAGCTTTAAGTAATTGTTACTAAGTTGATGATGCCAAGGTAACTGTCTCCCTTGAAATATAAGGATTTTCATTGCATGTCTCGGCTTGTTACGAAATTTAAGAAATTCTAATTTATTTTATGGCACCCTTTCACAATAGTGAACTATTTCCATAAAATTGCATAGAATTTCTAAAATTTCTCCAGTCACATTCGACATTTCATTCAAATCCTTATATTTCAAGGGAGACTGTTACCTTGGCATCATCAACTCTGTAACAATTACTTAGCTCTTATTTTTACACAATACCAATTTGTCCATCTTTTACGCCAATTTTTACGCTCTTATTTTTCTTTAAATTACCTTCCAAAATTTCTTCTGCCAACTTATCTTCAAGTATATTTTGGATTGTTCTTCTAAGTGGTCTTGCACCAAAATTTTTGTCAATTCCTTTGCTTGCAATTAATTCTTTTACTTCTGGTTCTAATTCAATTTTTATTTTTTGTGTACTTAATCTATTTGTTACTTCTTTTAGCATAATATCAATAATTTGGCTAATTTCATCATCAGTTAATTTATGGAATACAATAATCTCATCAATACGGTTAATAAATTCAGGTCTTAATTCTCTCTTCAAAGCTTCCATAACTTCTTTTTTAGTTTCTTCATATTCTTTTTTAGCATCTTGATTATTATCCATATTTTGACTAAATCCAAGTGATTTTTTGTCAGTAATTAATCTTGCACCAATGTTAGATGTCATAATTATAACTGTGTTTTTAAAGTTTACTGTTCTGCCTTGACTATCTGTTAGACGACCATCCTCTAGAATTTGTAACAACATATTCATAACATCTGGATGAGCCTTTTCAATTTCATCAAATAGGATAACTGAATATGGCTTTCTTCTTATTTTTTCTGTCAACTGACCACCTTCATCAAAACCAACATAACCTGGAGGTGAACCAATTAATTTTGATACTGAATGTGGCTCCATAAATTCTGACATGTCAATTCTTATCATAGCATTTTCGTCACCAAATAAACATTCTGCTAATGCTTTTGATAACTCTGTTTTACCAACACCAGTAGGTCCTAAGAATAGAAAGGAACCAATTGGTCTTTTCGGATCTTTTAATCCTACTCTTCCTCTACGTATTGCTTTTGATACCGCTTCTACGGCTTCTTCTTGACCTATTACTCTTTGATGTAGATTTTTTTCTAAATTTTTTAATCTAACATTTTCATCTTCAGTTATCTTACTTGCTGGTATTCCTGTCCAACTACTAATTACTTCTGCAATATTTTCTTCTGTAATATTTGTTATTTGTTTGTTACTTTTATTTTTCCATTTCTTTTGCTCTTTTTCGTATGTTTGCTTTAATTCCCTTTCCTTATCTCTTAAACTTGCTGCCTTCTCAAATTTTTGAGTTCTTACTGCTTCTTCTTTATCTTTTTGAGCTTCTTCTATTTGCTCTTCTAATTTTTTCAAATTATCTGGTTCTGTATAAGCCTTTAATTTAACTCGTGAAGCAGCTTCATCAATTAAATCAATAGCTTTGTCTGGTAAAAATCTATCATTAATATAACGAACAGACATTGTTACTGCTGATTCAATTGCTTCATCTGTAATTTTAACACCGTGATGTGCTTCATACTTATCACGAATTCCTTTTAAAATTTTTACTGTATCTTTTTCACTTGGCTCATTCACAGTAACAGGGCTAAACCTTCTTTCTAAGGCACTATCTTTTTCAATATATTTGCGATATTCATTCAAAGTAGTTGCACCAACTAATTGAATTTCACCTCTAGCAAGTAGTGGCTTTAAGATATTTGCTGCATCAATTGCACCTTCTGCTGCACCAGCACCAACGATAGTATGCAATTCATCAATAAATAAAATAACATCTCCTACCTTTTTAACTTCTGCCAATGCTTTTTTAATTCTTTCCTCAAAATCTCCTCTATACTTAGCACCTGCTACCATTCCAGATATATCTATACTAACTACTCTTTTATCTTTCAAAATTTCTGGAACATCACCTGATACAATCTTTTGCGCTAATCCTTCTACTACTGCTGTTTTTCCAACACCTGGTTCACCAATTAAACAAGGATTATTTTTAGTCCTTCTTGATAAAATTTGTATTACTCTTTCAATTTCTTCTTTTCTTCCTATGATTGGATCTAATTTTCCTTCTGTTGCTTTTTTAGTCAAATCCTCTCCAAATTGATTTAAAGTTGTTGTCTGATTATAACTTCCCTTTTTACTTTCAGTATGACGGTCTTTATCTTCTCTTGCAAAATCTTCGCCTTCATTAATTACTTTAATAATTTCATTGTATAATCTTGGAATATTTACATTTAATTCAAGCAAAATTCTAGCAGCAATACAATCTCCTTCTCTTAAAATGCCTATCAATAAATGCTCTGTTCCGATATAATTATATCCTAATTTTCTCGCCTCAATAAAAGCATTTTCAATTACCCTTTTAGTTCTTGGAGTAAATCCTAATGTATCCTCAATTGGTTCCTCTTGCCCAATCAACTCCACAATTTTATCCAAAATATTTTCTGGACTAACCTCCTGATTTTCTAGCACTCTAGAAGCAACTCCACTTCCCTCTTTGGCTAATCCATATAAAACATGCTCTGTTCCAATATAATTATGTCCTAGCTCAATTGCAACTTCATTTGCTAACTCAATAGCCTTTTTAGCTCTATTTGTAAACTTATACGTCATTTTATCTAACTCCTTTCTATGTCGTATTGGGGACGTTTCTTTTCCGACATTTTTGTCGGAAAAGAAACGTCCCCTTTAGACAAAAATGTCGCAAAAGGGACACATCTTTGCTCTAAAGCTATTTTTCATTCATAATTTCTTGAATTACTTGTGCTCTTTTTATGTCCCTTTCTATTGGTTCATACTGCTGACCTACGTACTTTTGGAGGCTAGCAGGTTTTGTGTAAAGATATATTTTTTGCACTTTTAAATCTGTCAATTCTTTTAGAATTCCTAAGTCAGTTCCAAGTTTTATGTTTGATAGCAATTTTCTTGTTTCTTCTGATGATATTTTTTTGCAGTTTTTTAATATTCCATAACTTCTATATATTAAGTCTTGCATGCTAATATCATCTTTTGCTAAAATTTTCCTTGCTTGTCTTTCTTGTTTGATTACTTTTTCTACTATTACTTTTAAATTTTCGATTATTTCTTTTTCTGTTATTCCAAGTGTTTGTTTATTTGATATTTGATACATATCTCCTGTGCTTTCTGTATTTTCGCCATATACCCCTCTTATGTTGATTCCAAAACTGCTGATTGCTTCTAAAACTTTTTTTGTGTTTTTAGTTCTTGATAGTGCTGGCAAATGTACCATTACAGAAGCTCTTAGGCCTGTTCCAACATTGTTTGGGCATGCTGTTAGGTAACCATATTTTTTGCTTATTGAATATCCTAATATTTTTCCTATTTTTTCTTCTACTTCTATTGCCAAATTTAGCATATTTTCTAAATCTAGCCCACAATTAAATACTTGTATTTCAAGATGATCTTCATTTCCAATTAAGATACAGATATTTTCTTCATCATTTATTAAAATGCTACCTGTTTCATTTTTTCTTAAGGCAAATTCTGGACTAATTAAATTTTTTTCAACTAAGCTCATTTTGGTTATATCATCCATATCTTTTAAATGTAAAAATTTTAAGCCATACCCTATTTGATATAAATTATCCTTTATTTTATTGTTTAAAGCCTCTATTTCTTCTTTCGTCTTTAAATTAAAGCGAAAGTCATGTAAATTTCTTGATAATCTAATTCTTGTGCTTCTAGCTACATCAGAATTTTCACTACTTTGTAAATACCAATTCATTTTCTCTACTGCTCCTTTCTTTTAATTTCATCTCTTAATTTTGCTGCATCTTCATATCTTTCTTCTTTGATTGCTTGTTTTAAATCTTCTTGCAATTTTTCTAACTCTTTTTCTTTTTTATTAGATGTTTCTTCTTTGTTAGAGTTAGTTTTCTTATTGATTTTTTGGTCTATTTTTTGATCAATTATCTTTCCTGTTCTTCCTACATGACGATTGGCACCTTGTATTCGTTTTATGATTGGATCTAGTCTTGACTCAAACACTTCGTAGCAATTTCCACATCCAAGTTTTCCTGTGTTTACTATGTCATCAAAAGTATATCCACATTGATCACATTTTAATGTTTTAACTTCATTTAATAATGGCATAAATGGAGATTCGGCAAAATCTTCCATAAATTCTCCAAAAAAGCTTGAAAAATCAATTGGCATACTAAATTCCATATTTGTTATTCCTAATTTTTTGCTACATTCTTCACATAAATTTAATTCTTTTTTCTTTCCATTGATATTCTCTGAATATCTAACATTTGCTTGTCTTCTTCCACAATTATCACACAACATTTTAAATTCCTCCTTTAAATTTTTATAATTTTATTCTAAATTAAGTAGCATGTTTTTAAATATTCTTGCCCTTATTTTATCTTTTAAATCTTTGTCTAGTTGCAAAACATTATCACTTGTTGCTACTTTTAATAATTTTGCTTCTTTCGGCTTAATAATATCATAAGTTAAAAAATCACTAATTAATATGTCCACTTCATTTGATGTTATTTCATCTCCTATATTATTTATGATATGCATTATATATTCTGATTTTGAGTTATTCACTTTTTTTATTGTAATATGACCGCCACCTCCTCTCCTGCTTTCCACATAATAGCCTTGTGATGGTTTAAATCTTGTAGCAATTACATAGTTAATTTGTGACGGCACACAATTAAATTGCTCTGCTAATTCATTTCTCTGTATTTCAATGCTGTCTTCTTCATCAAATAATTCTTTGATAAATTCTTCTATTATGTCTGACATTCTCATTTTATCATCTCCCTTTTTGTGAATTTTGCTACTTCCAGCATTATATTTTTAGACTTTGACTTTCTTTGACTTACATTTTAATTATACTCTTTATTTTATTTTTTTCAAGGATATTTTTTGACTTTCTTTGACCTTTCTATTTTCTTTTTATTCCATTTTCATTATACTTTCTTCTTTTTTCTCTCTTTTTCATTAATTTTCTTTCTTTTTCTTATTTGTCATATTTTGTAGTTCTTCAACCTTTTCCTTTTGCTCTGGTAGTGATACCCATGCAAAATAAGATGATACAAATTCGCCATATTTTGTGGCATCTTCCCCTACCTTTGAATTATGATTTGCTTTTTTATCCATAAAAATCATTCCTTTCTCATTTTTTTGAAACCCTCTATATTGTTATGTGCATTTTTCAAAATTTTATTCATAATTATTTCTAACCTGTCCCAAAAAGCACACCGATGTACCATTAGTGCCTGTCCCATTTGGTACACCGATGTACCATTAGTGCCTGTCCCATTTGGTACATCAATGTATCATTGGTGCCTGTCCCATTTGGTACATCCCATTTGGTTTCTGGATAATGTTTTTAGGGTAAGTGCGCCTTTGTAGTATAAGAATTTGAATGGAATGTCGAATGTGCCTAGAGAAATTTTAGAAATTCTATGCAATTTTATGGAAATAGTTCACTATTGTGAAAGGGTGCCATAAAATAAATTAGAATTTCTTAAATTTCGTAACAAACCGAGACATGTAATGAAAATCTTATAC
>CANQTZ010000012.1 GCA_947626865.1 uncultured Clostridia bacterium | reverse complement strand
TTAAAAGTAGTACAATATTATGTATATCGTACTACTCTATAAAAAAAATTAAAAAAATTCACACACCAGACTTGACACCTTCGAAAAATGTCCCTTAAGAGGAAAATTTTCTGATTTGCATCAAACTTGACAACCTCTGAATTTTTTTAGATAAAAAGATGTAAAATTTTACTTGACAAACTCAAGATTTGAATGTATACTATCTATAATAGATCGTACCTCGGATAACCTACGGGCCCGAGGTCAATTTTTTAATTGAGAATGTTAAAAGGTATGACATAAAAGGAAGAATATATTTAGGTATACTATCAAAATAATCTTTAAGAAGTTACAGTTCACAGCAAAATTTATATTTATATGGTCAAAATAATATATTACTATTTTGACATATAGAATTTATTGGATGTGAATTGTAACTTTAAGAATTTAATTAAGAAAAAATGTTCGCAAAAAGTATTGACATTTTTAAAAAATGGATATACAATAAAGGCGAACATTTTTTTAGGAGGTTTTATATGATAACAACATTACACATAAAAAATATAGGAATAATAGAAGACATTACAATTGACTTAAATCAAGGTTTAAATGTCTTAACAGGAGAAACAGGAGCAGGCAAAACATTAATAATAGACTCATTACAAATAATATCAGGCGGAAGATTTTCCAAAGAAATGATACGAAAAGGTCAAACACATTCATTTGTAGAAATATGTATGTACGAACCTAAAAATCCAAACTCAATAGATGGAAATATCATAGTATCAAGAGAAATCAATTTAAATGGAAAAAATATGTGTAAAATCAATGGAAGAATGGTAACCGTAAACGAACTTAAAGAATTTATGAATAATTTAATAGAGATACATGGGCAAAATGATAATCAAAACTTATTAAATAACAAAATGCATCTAAATTACTTAGATGGATTTATAGGCGAAAAAATAATAGACCAAAAGCAAAAATACACAGAATTATATGAAGAATATTGTGCAATAAAACAAGAATTAAAAAATAATTTTGGAGATGAAAAAGAAAGGCAAAGAAAGCTAGACTTATTGCAATATCAAATCAAAGAAATTGAGCAAGCAAACTTAAAAATAGGGGAAGAAGAACAATTAGAAGAAAAAAGAAAAAAAATCGAAAATGCCGAAAATATAACACAGAACTTGCAAGAAGCAGATGTTCTAATTTCAGAAAATGCAATTGATAGCATTAGTATGGCAATTAGAGCATTAGAAAAAATTGAAACAATAGACCAAAAATATGAAAAAGCATCTGGAGAACTAAAAAATATTTATTATGAATTACAAGAACTGTCAAGAGATGTAAATTCATACAAAGGAGATATGGAATTTGATGAAGAAGAAAAAGATTGGATAGAAGAAAGACTAGATTTAATATACTCTCTAAAAAGAAAATATGGAAACACAATACAAGAAATTTTACAATACAATGAAACAACAAAAAAAGAAGTAGAACACATAGCAAACCTAGAAGAATACAATAAAGAATTAAGACAAAAGCAAAAGAAAATAGAAGAAAAAATGCAACTATTAGCCAATCAAATGCACGAAATAAGAAGTCAAAATGCTCAAATTTTAAGTGATAGAATCAACTTAGAATTAGTACAATTAGAAATGAAAAATGCAAAAATAAATGTAAAAGTCACATACCTAGAAAATGAATACCTAAAAACAGGAAAAGACAATATTACATTTTATATTACAACAAATAAGGGGGAAGAAGAAAAAGAATTATCAAAAATAGCATCAGGAGGAGAAATGTCAAGAACAATGCTTGCTATAAAAAAAGTATTAGCAGATACAGACAAAACACCAATACTTATTTTTGACGAAATAGATACTGGAATTAGTGGAAAGGCAGCAAATTCAGTAGCCAGCAAACTAAAAGCAATAGCAAATACACATCAAGTTATTTGCATTTCACATTTACCAAATATTGCAGCTATAGCAGATTACAATTATTTTATTAGTAAAAATGTTTATCAAGAAAGAACAAAAACACAAGTAAAATTATTGCAAGAAAAAGAAGTAATAGAAGAAATTGCAAGAATTTCATCTGGAGAAATCAATGAAATAAGTTTGAAATACGCAAACGAATTGAGAAACAAAAAAGCTTCGTAACAATAATAGAATAATTTAGCAAAAAATGGATAAAATAGAAAATAAAGGAGTGAAGGTAAATGAAAGATTGTTTAGAAATTCTTGATGTACATGCACTAGAAATCTTAGATTCCAGAGGAAATCCAACAATTGAAGTAGAAGTAACATTAGAAGGCGGATTCAGAGGTGTAGCTTCTGTACCATCAGGAGCATCAACAGGAAGTTTTGAAGCAGTTGAATTAAGAGATGGCGATAAAACAAGATACTTTGGAAAAGGAGTACAAAAAGCTGTTGAAAACGTAAACAAAAAAATAGCAAAAAAAATTATTGGCATGAATGTATATGAACAAAGAAAAATAGACAAAGAATTAGTAAAACTAGATGATACACCCAATAAATCAAACTTAGGAGCAAATAGCTTGCTAGGTGTGTCATTAGCTATTGCAAAAGCAGCTACTAATTCATTAGGTATGGAATTATATGAATATATTGGAGGAATACAAGCAAAGCAATTACCAATTCCAATGATGAATATTCTAAATGGAGGAAAACATTCTGATAATAACATTAATATCCAAGAATTTATGATTATGCCAATAGGAGAAATTACTTTTCAAGAAAGACTAAAAAGAGGAGTAGAAGTATATCATACTCTAAAAAAAGTATTAAAAGAAAAAGGATATAGCGTAGGAGTTGGGGACGAAGGAGGATTTGCTCCAGACTTAGAAAATGAAGAACAAGCCTTAGATTTTATTTTAGAGGCAATAAAAAGAGCAGGCTATGAACCTCAAAAAGATATTGTGTTAGCATTAGATATAGCAAGTACAGAAATGTATGATGAAGCACAAAAAATAGGAAAAGAAGGATATTATTTTTGGAAAACAGATAAGTTAAAAACAAAACAAGAAATGATACAATATATAATCGACTTATGCAATAAATATCCAATTGTATCAGTCGAAGATGGATTAGCTGAAGAAGATTGGGAAAATTGGGAAGAGTTAACAAAACAAATAGGAAACAAAATACAATTAGTAGGTGATGACTTATTTGTAACAAATCCAAAAAGGTTAAAAAATGGCATAGAAAAAAATATTGCAAATAGCATTTTAATAAAACCAAATCAAATAGGAACATTAACAGAAACATTAGATACAATATATATGGCTAAAAATCATGGATATAGAACAGTTATTTCACATCGCTCAGGAGAAACCGAAGATACAACAATTGCAGATATTGCAGTAGGTGTAAATGCTGGGCAAATAAAAACAGGAGCACCATGTAGAATTGACAGAGTAGCAAAATATAATAGACTATTAAACATTGAAGCACAATTAAACAATTTATAAGCTTAAAATATAAAATAGCGGACATTTCTTATAAATAAAGAACGTCCGCTTAAATACAAAATATATATTTTTCTAATGAGTTTCTTTGTATAATTTTGCTAATTTAGTAGCTGAAAATACCAATAATCCAGTTGCTAAAACACTAAAAGTAATAAATGTGATGGTACCTGCTTTTGGTAAAACCGTAGGTGGTTCTGTTAGCTTAAGTTTTGGTGTAACATCAAAAGTTTTAGATTGTTCTGTATCATCTAAATCAGTATAAGTAACATCAACTTTTTCATTTGTATCTAATATTTTATCAATAATTGAATTATCAAAATTTTCTTTCAATTTCAATTTATATTGAACTGTAGCAGTTTGACCACTTGCAAGTTCAGGTATATTCCAAGTAATAGAATTATTAGTTGTATCTATTCTTGTAGTAATATTACCAATATTTGCATTAGAAACATAAGCAAAATCAAAATTATCTACAATTTCTTTTGGAAAATAATCCACTACAGTAATATTTTTTAAAGATTGTGAAACTGGTAATAAATCGTTATAAATATCAGTTGTAATAGTTTGTTCAATTTCATCATCTGTTATATAATAGAATTTTCCAGCAGTTGGTGAAGAGGCAGAACCGAAAATTTCACTAATAATTTGACCATAAGTTTTTTCAACACCAGTAGCAACATCTTCTGCATTTGAAATTCCTGTCAACATAGTAATAAGATTAATTCCTTGACTAGACAAGTCTTGTAATTGTTGTTTCGTTTTATTAATCACATCATCTGAAAAATATTTCTTATCATAATCAACTGCTATATTAGGAACACCATCTGTTAAAACAATCATATACTTATTATTATCAGTATTTGTAAAATGTTGGCTAGCTAACAATAATCCAGATTGTAAATCAGTTCTAGGACCATTTGCTTCAATATTTGTAATAGCAGTAGATAAAGCTGTTGCATCAGCACTTAATTCAGAAACAAGAAAGGCATCTTCCAAAGTTCCTTCTTTTGAAACATCTACATTACTTGAGAAGCTAACAACACCAATTTTTAAATCAGAATTGTTTTCTAAAAGGCTTTTAACTAATGTATTAGCAGAATTAAAAACTAAATCCTTTCTTACTTGACCATTATCGGTTACTTTTGTCATACTATCAGAATTGTCTATTACAAGCATAAGTTCTCCGGTTGGTTTTAAAGCTTTTTCTTCATTAGTAACTTGTAATTGCAAAGTTACTTCCTTGTTGTTTAAGTCTTTACTAATCAATCTCTTTTCAAACTTAGAATTTTCTTCTAACTGAATAGTACAAACAGGTTCTTCAACAACCTCCATCTTAACAGTACTATAAGAAGCAAGAGAAATATTAGCAATAACAATAGTAATTAGAAATATAATAATTGATAAACTCTTTTTCATAAAATAAACACTCCTTTATTAAATTTATCTATATCTTATTTTAACATAATAAGAAAAATTTACAATACTTTTTTGCAAATTTTTCAAAAAAACTGTTGTAAAATAGTACAAAATATGGTAAAATAGAAATTGTGATAGTTAAAAACCATTAAAAAGCAAAGTAAGTATAAAAAACACATATTTAGGAAGAGAAAATGGTCGTGGCTGAAAACCATTTATATGTTTTATATTGAAATTTCACTTTTTAGGTCTTTTTCTGAAAAATAAAAAAGTAGGGAAAAGCGGTCGAACCGTTAAAACGAAAAGAGGTTAGTAAAAAACTAATAAAATTAGGTGGTACCACGAAAAGCCATTTCGTCCTATGTGTTGGATAGAAATGGCTTTTATGAATTAAATATAAGGATGTGAAAATATGGAAGCAAATAAATGCTTAGAATACTTTTTTGATTCTAGAATCTACAGTACAGAAGATATACAAAAAAGTATCGAAGAAACAAAAAAAGAATTTTCTAATAAAGAAATAAAAGTAAACATAGAATTAAATGAATTTGATGTTTATATTATTACATTCGAATTTGAAGACAAAGATACATATTTAGATAAAATGAAAATAAATCTAAAAAATCCATTAGTAGCAATAGCAAAACGAAAACATAAAAGTCGATTAGAACGATATTATCAAGAAACAAAAACATATCGTCCATATTAATATGAAAGGAAAAAACACATGATATCTGTAATTATAACAACATATAATAGAAAAGAATACTTAAAAAAAGCAATAGAAAGTGTATTAAATCAATCATATAAAGATATAGAAATTATCATAATAGACGATTGTTCTACAGATGGAACAGAAGAAGAAATAAAATCATTATATGGTAATAAAAACAATATACATATATATATAAATGAGAAAAATAAAGGGCCAGGAATTAATAGAAAATATGCATTAACAGAAAAATCAAAAGGTGACTATATAGTTTTTCTAGATGATGATGACATATTTTTAGAAAAAGATTATTTCGCACAAGCCATAGATAAACTGGAAAAAAATCCGAAATTGTCTATGGTTACTTGTAATCATATTGTTTATAACAGTCAATATAAAGAGGAAAAATGCGTTGATTTTAAATATGGAGAAGTAGTAGATAATAAAGAATTTTTTATCAATTTTGGAAATGAAAACTTCAAAAAGCCAATTGCAAGTTTTACCGTTTTTAGAAAAAAAGCCTTTGCAGAAACAGGTGGCTATGAAGACATGAAAATATTTAATGACACAACTATTTTTCTAAGAGCATTATTATATGGTCCAATGGGCTTCATAAATATATATGGTGGACGCTATTTAATACATGGAAACAATATATCATTTAGTTGCAATTGTGATTTTATTTTAGACAACTTAAAAGAAAAATATTCCATATATAAAAAAATAAGTAAATTTTTTGATTTAAGCCAAGAACAAGCCAAAAAATGGTTAGTAGAACAATGTGATATAACTATAGTTTATTACATAAGAGGTTCAAAACCAACAAAAAAAGAATTAAGAAAAATATATTTATGGGTTATTAAAAATTTAAAAAGCTATGAATATGTCAAAAAATATAAAAAACTAAATCAAGAATGTATGAATGCAGAAAAATTTGTATAAGGTTATAGGTAAACCACAAATAAAAACCTAAATATATGATACAAGGAGAAAACACATGAAAGAAGAAATAGAAAGAATAAAACAAAACTCATTAGAAGAAATAGCAAAATGCAAAGAGGAAAAAAATCTAAATGAAATAAAAGTAAAATATCTAGGTAAAAAAGGAGAGCTAACAGCCGTATTAAGAGGAATGGGAAAATTAAGCCCAGAAGAAAGACCAGTAGTTGGAAGTTTAGTAAATCAAGTAAGAGATGAACTAGAAATTTTAATTGAAAAAAAAGAAAAAGAATTTAAGAAACAACAAATAGAAAAAAAGCTAGAAACAGAAAATATAGATGTTACAGAACCAAGTAAAAGAGTAAGATTAGGTTCTATACATCCAATTACTCAAATTATTCAAGAAGTAGAAGAAATTTTCTTAGGAATGGGATATGAAATTGCAGATGGACCAGAAGTAGAAAAAGCAATTTACAATTTCGATAAATTAAACACACCGCCAGACCATCCAGCAAGAGACTTGCAAGATACCTTTTATATCACAGAAGATATAGTATTAAGAAGTCAAACCTCTCCAGTACAAGCAAGAGTAATGGAAAAGCAAAAACCACCAATCAAAATAATTTGTCCAGGAGCTGTTTATCGTTCAGATAGTGTAGATGCTACACATTCACCAGTATTCCATCAAATAGAAGGTTTGGTAGTTGATAAAAACATAGCAATGACAGATTTAAAAGGAACATTAGAAATGTTTGCTAAAAAATGCTTAGGAGAAAATACAAAAATAAGATTTAGACCACATCATTTTCCATTTACAGAGCCAAGTGCAGAAGCAGATGTATCTTGCTTTGTGTGTGGAGGAAAAGGATGCAGAGTATGTAAAGGAGAGGGTTGGATAGAATTATTAGGATGTGGAATGGTACATCCTAATGTACTAGAAAACTGTGGAATAGATCCAGAAGAATATTCAGGCTTTGCTTTTGGATTTGGAGTAGAAAGAATTGCTATGGCAAAATTCGGTATTGAAGATATGAGATTATTATTTGAAAATGATGTAAGATTTTTAAAACAATTCTAAACTAAGGAGTATAATTATGGGACTATTTAGAAAAAATTCTAGAAAATTACCAGATAAAGTAATTACATTGCGTGAGGCAAAAAATTATATGAAAAAATACACAGATTATGATTTTCCACCTGTATATGCAGAAGGAAAGCTTATTGGTTACAAACCAGTATTACATCAAGAAGTACAAAAAAGCATAAGAAAAATGAATAATAGTTTTTATGATAGTGTAGTAGCACAAGGGCAGTATAAAGGAATTGATGTAGAAGTTAGCAAAAAATATGGCAATTATGAACAAACCAAAGGATATCAATCATATAAAAATTCAGGAAAAGAGGTAAATAGATGAAAGCAAGTATAGAATGGTTAAGTGAATATAGCGATATAGATGTAGATGCAATTAAGCTAGGAGATATTTTAACAATGACTGGCTCAAAAGTAGAAACAATTGACCAGATAGGAAATGATATAAAAAATGTTGTAGTGGGCAAAATTTTAGAAATCGAAAAACATCCAGATGCAGATAAATTAGTAGTAACAAAAGTAGATGTAGGAACTCAAAAAATACAAATTGTAACAGGTGCAAAAAACATTAAACAAGGAGATTTAGTGCCAATTGCAAAAGAAGGAGCAGAACTACCAAATGGCGTAAAAATAAAAAAAGGTAGTTTAAGAGGGGTTGATTCTTGTGGAATGATGTGTTCTATTGGAGAATTAAATCTTACTTTAGCAGATTATCCAGACCAAATTGAAGATGGCATTATGATTTTAGATAAAAAATTTGAAAAAGATATAGGAAAAGATATTGTTGATGTTCTAAATTTAAGAGAAGACATAATTGATTTTGAAATTACATCTAATCGTCCAGATTGTTTTTCAATTGAAGGACTAGGAAGAGAAGTATCAGCTTCTTTAAATAAACCATTTAAAAATCCAAGAAAAAACATTGATGACTTAAAAGTAGAAGACAAAAAAGAATTAGAAGGCTTAAAAGTTGATATTTTAGCACCAGATTTGTGTTATCGTTATGTAGCAAGAATTGTTAAAGACGTAAAAATAGCACCATCACCTGATTGGATGGTAAGAAGGCTAAAAGCTTGTGGAATTAGAAGTATTAATAATATTGTTGATATAACAAACTATGTTATGCTAGAAATGGGGCAACCAATGCATGCATTTGATATTAATTCTATTGAAGGAAAGCATATTATAGTAAGACGTGCAAAAGCAGATGAAAAAATCACAACATTAGATGAGCAAGTAAGAGAACTAGATGAAAATAATCTAGTTATAGCAGATGAAAAAAAGGCAGTGGCAATTGCAGGTGTTATGGGTGGATTAAATTCAGAAATTGAGGAAGATACTAAAACCGTTGTATTTGAATCAGCCGTATTTTATGGTGGTAGTGTTAGAAAAACAGCTAAAAAAGTAGGCTTAAGAACAGAAAGTTCATCTAGGTTTGAAAAAGGATTGTCAGCTGAAAACGCTTTAAGAGCAGCAAATAGAGCAGTTGAATTAGTTGAATTAATAGGAGCAGGAAAAGCAGTAGAAGGAAAAATAGATGTTTATCCAACTAAACAAGAAATCCATAAAATTAAACTAGATGTATCAAAAATAAATAGTTTATTAGGAACAAATCTATCAAAACAACAAATGATAGACATTTTAGAAAAATTAGACATTAAAGTAGAAAACGATATGGTAACAAGCCCTTATTTTAGAATGGATTTGCAATTACTTGCAGACATAGCAGAGGAAATAGGTCGTTTCTATGGTTATGATAACTTAGGTTCAACCCTAATAAAAGCAGATACTACTTTAGGAATTAGAAACAAAGAACAAAATATCAAAAAGAAAATAAGAGAAGTGCTAGTAAATAGTGGGCTTTCAGAAATTTATACTTATGGATTTGTAAGCCAAAAAGATTTAGAACTATCAAACATTAATGACGAAATAAAGAAATATACTATAACACTTCAAAATCCATTAAGTGATGAATATAAATTAATGAGACCAACAACCATTCCAAGCATGATGCAAACATTAGCTATAAACAACAACAAGAAAAATCAAAATGTAAAATTATTTGATTTATCAAGAAGTTATAGAAATGTAAAACAAGAAGTGCAAAATGGTGAAGTTCCATTACAAGAAGAAATTTTAACAATTGGTATGTATGGAGATGACATTGATTTTTATAACTTAAAAGGAATTATCGAAAATATATTAGAAGCAATTTCAATTAACCGTTATGACGTAGAAAAGGAAACACAAAATGCCTCTTTCCATCCAGGAAGATGTGCGAACATAAAAGTAGGAATTGATATTATTGCAACATTTGGAGAAGTTCATCCAGAAGTTTTAGATAATTATACAATATCTCGTAGAGTCTATTTAGCAGAAATAAATGTAAGCAAATTAGTAAAATACTCAAGAGCTAATAAAAAATATATGGAAGTACCTAAATTCCCAGCAGTAGAAAGAGATATTGCAGTAATTGTAGAAGAAAAAGTAGAAGTTGCACAAATTGAAAAGATTATTACAAAAAAGGCTAAAAACATATTAGAAAGTATCCAATTATTTGACATTTACAGAAATGAAAAATTAGGAGAAAATAAAAAAAGTGTTGCATATTCATTAATTTTTAGAGATAAAAATAAAACTTTAAGTGATGAAGAAATTAATACAACAATGAATACAATTATTTCTGAATTAGAAAAAACATTAGGAGCCGAATTACGAAAATAAAAAAATCCTTGAATAAGGATTTTTTTTGTTACTATGTTATGAAAAAATACAATTATTTAACCCACTTTATAAAGTTATGAAAAAAATGTCGAAAACTTTTCACAAATCGACAAAACTTCTTATTTTTCACTCTTGGAAAAAAATGTAAATTATATTATAATAACAAAAGAAAACTAAAGGAAGGAATGAAGTTTTTATGGAATCAAAATTTTATGAAGAGGACAAGCTTCTAGTTTTTAAAATCACAGATGAAATTGATGATCATAGTGTTCAAAAGATAAGGAGGAAAGCAGATTATGAAATGGAAAGATATATGCCTAAAGGAGTTATATTTGATTTTGATAGTGTCACTTTCATGGATAGTGCAGGAATAGGGATGATTATTGGCAGATATAAATTTGCCAATATGATAGGAGCAAAACTAAAGGTATGTAATTTAACTGAAAATGTAAAAAAAATATTTGAAATGAGTGGAATTTTAAGATTAATTCCAGTTGTAGCCAAAGAAGCAATGAATTAAAAATTAAAAACAAGGAAGGATATAAAATGAAAGAGAATTTTGAAAATGAAATGAAATTAGAATTTATTAGCAAATCAAGCAATGAAGCATTTGCGAGAATCACAGTAGCAGCGTTTGTTTCGCAAATAGACCCAACTCTAGAAGAATTAGCAGACATCAAAACAGCAGTTTCAGAAGCAGTTACAAATTGTATTATTCATGGATATGAAAACAAACAAGGAATAGTAAAAATAGTTGCACATTTAAAGGAAAATGAGCTAATCCTTGAAATTTCAGATAAGGGAAAAGGAATTGAAAATATTTCAATAGCAAAAGAACCATTATATACAACCAAGCCAAATTTAGAAAGGTCTGGTATGGGATTTACAATTATGGAAAATTTTATGGACACAATGGAAGTAGAATCCATTTTAGGACTTGGAACAAAAGTAACAATGACAAAAAAAATAAAGCCAAAGTTACCAAAGCAGGAAGAAGACTTTCAAATGATTAATAAAGAATAATAGAAGAAAACGAGGGGTGCCATGTACGAAAATGATGTAGAAGCGATACAAAAAGCCCAAGCACGGAGATAAATTAGAATTAGAAAAACTAATAAATGAAAATAATGGACTAATTTGGAGTATTGTAAAAAGATTTAATGGAAGAGGATACGAATTAGAAGATTTATATCAAGTTGGATGTGAAGGGTTTATAAAATCAATAAAGCGATTTGACTTAAGCTTTGATGTTAAATTATCAACTTATGCAGTTCCATATATGATTGGAGAAATTAAAAGATACATAAGGGATGATGGACCAGTAAAAGTTAGTAGAAGTATAAAAGAGCTGAGCATAAAAATAAAAGAGTTGCAAAAAGAATACTTTTATCAGAGAGGAGAAGAAATAACCATAAATCAAATTGCAGAAGAATTAAAAGTAACTAAAGAAGATATCACTTTAGCAATGGAATCTACAAGAACCATAGAATCTATTGAAGGAGCAAGTTATACAAATCAAAAAGATGGGAACAAAATTAGTTTATTAGATACAATATCAAATAATAAAAACGAGGAGGAAATAATAACCAATAAATTAGCTATTAAACAGCTTATCGAAAACTTAGAAAAAAGAGATAAAGAAGTAATTTTGTTGCGTTTTTATAAAGAAAAAACACAAGCGCAAGTGGCGAAAATATTAGGAATTACGCAAGTTCAAGTATCAAGAATTGAAAGGAGAATTTTAGGATACATGAGAAGCAAGCTTTTAGGAGCTTAAAATAAAGGAGGACTTGAAGAAATGAAAAAGTTTTTATTGTATTTTTTCGCCTTTGTTTTTATTTGTTTTTTACTACCTGCACTTTTTACAAAACAAAATATAAAGGTAGCAGATAGCGAGCCTCAAGAAGAGCAACAAAATGAGGAAATTATTTTAGAGCCAAAATATGATTATAAAAAATATGGAACAATAAAATTATTGCATAAAGAAACAGGAGAGGTAGAGGAAGTAGAAATAGACTCTTATTTATATCATGTAGTATCTGCAGAAATGCCAGCAGATTATGAATTAGAAGCCTTAAAGGCACAAGCAATAGTAGCAAGAACATATACTATCTATAAAGCACTTCATCCAAAACATGAAAATGCTGATATTTGTGATGATTCTACTTGTTGCCAAGCATGGGTTTCAAAAAAGGAAAGGCTTAGTAGGTGGGAAGAAGATAAAAGAGAAAGTAACTGGCAAAAAATTGAACAATGTGTCAATCAAACCAAAGGAAAAATCATTACTTATAATAAAGAACCCATAAATGCTTTTTTCCATGCTAATAGTGGAGGCACAACAGAAATACCTGTAAATGTATGGGGTGGAAGCGGATATGATTATTTGCAAGTAGTAGAAACAGCTGGAGAAGAAGGATATAGTCAATACGCATCAGAAGTAGAACTTTCAAATGATGAAATAATAAATAAGTTAAAAACAAAATATGATGACATTCAAATTAATTTTGAAAATAATGAAGATATAAAAATATTAGAATACACCGAAAGTAATCGAGTAAAAACAGTTAAATTTGGAAACCACGAACTTTCTGGGGTAGAAGCAAGAACTATTTTTGGCTTAAAATCTACTAATTTTTCGATAGAAAAGCAAGAAAACAAAGTAAAATTTACCGTAAAAGGCTATGGACATGGTGTTGGTATGAGCCAAACAGGGGCAGATGCAATGGCAAAGCAAGGAAAAAATTGTGAAGATATTATCAATCATTTTTATGTTGGCGTAGAAATTCAAGAAATAAATTCCATTTAAATGTATATTCTTCTAAAAAAAGGAAATACTTGTAATAACAAAGTATTTAAGGAGGATTATATGAGAAGAGAAAATAGGAAAAGAGAAATTATTAGCAATTCAACTAGCCATAAAGCACTTGTATATACAGGAATTGCAGTTGCCATTGTAGCAGTTATTGTATTTGCTTTATTAATGTATAGCAATAGCTTAAAAGAGGATGTTAGAAATAGTACATTAGATTTAGAGAAGATGTCTAATATTGTAAATAGCACAAATACAGAAAGTGCAAGTACCGAAATTGGTAAAACTGTTGAAGAAGCGGAAAATGAATTAAACACAACAAATTCTACAACTAATTCTATTGCAAATAATACAACTAATACAACAGGTGGGAATGCAACAAACAGTAATACAACCAACAGTAATACGACCAATAGCAATTCAATCAATAGTAATACTACAGGAAATAGTAAAAATGTAAATAGCAACACCAAATCAACTCAAAAAGTGAATACTAATACAACAAATAATACAAATAATGTAGCTGTCACAACTAATAGTCAAGCAAAAACAGAAGAAACTAAAAAGGAATTGAGTTTTGAAAGACCAGTTGATGGGGACATTGTAAGAGAGTATGCAAAGGATAATTTAATTTATTCTGATACTTTAGAAGAGTGGACAACTCATCAAGGAATTGATATCAAAGCTGATAAAACAACAGTTGTTAAGTCTGCAGAAGCAGGAACAGTTAAATCTATAAAAAATGATCCAAGATATGGCTTGACAATTGTGATTGAGCATGATGATACTTTTCAGACAATATATTCTAATTTGTTGACATCTGAGTTTGTTGTAGAAGGTGAAAAGGTTGAAAAGGGACAGGCTATTGGAACGGTTGGTAATACAGCAGTTTTCGAGATTGTAGATGAACCACATTTACATTTTGAAATCTGGAAAAATAATTTACCAGAAGATCCTAATGTTTATATAAAATAAGTGGGAGATGTGGTATATAATAAGGTGGATAGCAAGCTAAGACATCTTTGAAAATAGAGTAGCGTAGTATGTAATAATATTGCGCTATTTTGTTATTTTTTTATGTTTGTTATGCTTTAAGGCTAGCAGACGCCCAAATTACTAACATCAACACAAACAAAAGTTCTAATAAAAAATAAAAATCTTTCTATACCCTATTGAAATTTTCCCCAACAATATGTTAAAATCAAAATAAAGACAAAATATTATACAAAGGAATGGCAAGAAAATAAATGATTAGTATAAAAAGAAATATAATAAAAAATATAATATTAACTACATTAATAGCACTTCTATTAGTAATAATAGCATTAATTTTATATCATAATGGTTATATTGAAATCATTTATCATTCAATACAAGGAGAAAAAACAGAAAAAAACATAATAGACGAAATATCAATAAATGATGTAGTATTAACATATAATGAAGATAACAACATATATTATTTCCCAATTGCGATAAATGATGAAAATACAAACCAACAATTAGAAATAAAAATAAAATCTTCAAAAAAAATAAAAAGCAAAATAGAAAACAAAGATTTTTCAACCACAATCAATTTACACGAAAAAATAAATTATGAAAAGGCAATAGAAATTAATGTAGAATCATTATTATATAAATACAAAACCAGTATAAAATTCACGAATTTACCAATAATTTCACTAAAATATGATGAAGACCAAATACAAAAAAGAGAATACATATATTCAGAATTCTCAATAACAGATCCAAATTATAAAGAAAACAATGCCAAATATCAATTCAGCAGTGACTCAAAAATAAGATATAGAGGAAGTTTTTCATTTAAATACGACAAAAAATCCTATCGAGTAAAATTAGATAAAAATATCAATTTTGGACTTTTAGGAATGACAACCACAAAAACATGGATATTAGATTCAATTGCAACAGACATATCAAGCCTAAGACCAAAAACTGCTTCTGATATGTGGGGAAATATAAATGAAGATGTAGACCCAAAAAAATACACAAAACTAAATTCAGAATATGTAGAAGTATATGTAAATGGAAAATATAATGGAATATATTTACTAAAAGAAGTAATAGACGAGGACTTATTAAACTTAGATAAAAACACAGGGGTATTGATAAAAGGAATTGATAATAGTAAAATAGATTTTAGCAATTATCATAACGTTAAAGCAGATTATATAACACCATTTGAAATAAAATATCCTAAACAAGTAAGTAAATACCCAAAAGCATGGGTAGATATATTAGACAAAATAAAAGACTATTACACTGGAAATATAAACTATGACATCATTAATAAAACTTTTTACATTGAAAATATAGTCAATTATAGAATATTTATGCTTATTTTAAGTGCTGAAGACAACTATGATGCTAAAAATATGTATTATTCAATAGAAAATGATAAAAGCGATACAAAAGTATTAATAACTCCATGGGATTTAGACTTAACATTTGGATCACTTCCAGCAGACATAAAAAACGGATACAAAAAAGTAGAAAAAGTAGTTGATCCTTATGGCATAAAAGACGACGAGCAATTTAAAAAAGACTTAAAAGAAAGATGGGCAGTTTTATCGAAGTCAGTATTATCAAAAGAAAAAATAAACAGTATGCTAGATGAACAATATGAATATTTAAGCAAAGCACAGGCATTAGAAAGAGAAAATATGAAATATTATAATACAGATAAAGTACAAGAAATTGAAAAAATAAAAGATTGGTATAGCAAAAGATTTGATGTAATTGATAAATATATCAATTCTCTTTAATAGGTGAAAATTATGAAATGGAATGAAAAAGAATATAGAAAAGAATTAAAATACTATATTAATAAACTTCAATTAGAAGAAATAAACAAAAGATTATCATTTTTATTATCAAAGGATGAACATACAACACAAGAAGGAAATTATTTTATAAGAAGTTTATATTTTGATGATTATAAAAATACAAGTTATTATCAAGTTTTAAATGGAATTAGCAAAAGAGAAAAATATAGAATTAGATATTATAACTATGATACAAGCTATATAAGTTTAGAAAAAAAGGAAAAAACAAATGCTATGGTAAATAAATCAACATTGGAAATAACAAAAAACCAAGCAAAAGATTTAATAGAAGGAAAATTATGCATAAATAAACAAAATGACAAATTATTAAATGAATTTATCTTAAAAACAAAATTTTATGGATATAAACCAGTAATAATTATAGATTACAATAGAATATCTTACATATACAAAGCAGGGAATGTAAGGATAACTCTTGATTATAATTTGAGTATGGATTATAATATAAATAATTTTTTTGAAAAAAATAATCCTAAAATACCAATAATAGAAAAAAACATGGGAATATTAGAAGTAAAATATGATGAAATCTTGCCTAATTATATAGATTGGTTATTAAATATCAATAATTTAGAAAGAACATCATACTCTAAATATTTAAATGCACAAAAAATGAAAAAAAGAATAGGAGACCAAAGATTATGAATAAAGTTAGTTTTTCAGATATATTTAAAAACAATTTTTTAGATAACTTTAAAAATTCGATTTCAATGGATAGTGTTATAACAACAATGCTAACAGCTTTGTTGTTAGCACTAATTGTATTTTTTGTATATAGGTTAACATGTGACAATGTAATATATTCAAAAAAATTCAATGTAACAATGTCACTTATGACATTAGTTACAGCAGCCGTAGTAATGTCTATGCAAGCCAATGTAGTAGTATCATTAGGTATGGTTGGTGCACTTTCAATTGTAAGATTTAGAACTGCAATTAAAGAACCCAAAGATTTATTATTTTTATTCTGGTCAATTAGTAATGGAATAATTATTGGAGCAGGAATTTATTCTATTGTTTTTGTACTAGCAATTATACTTACAATAGGATTGCTTTTATTTGAAAAATTGCCAGGAAATAAAATTCCATATTTATTAGTTGTAAGCTTAACAGATTTAAAATCTGAAGAAAGTGTAGAAAAGATATTAAAGCAAAATAGAATAAAATATAGAGTTAAATCAAAGAATATTTCTGCTAATGGAGTAGATGTAATTTTTGAACTTTCTAATACAAAGATTAACAATTTACTTGAAGAAATAAATAATAAAGAAAACATTGTGTCATTGAATCTTATTACACAAGATGGAGAATGTCAATTTTAAATTAATATGTTGTGATTGATTGTAGCATTTCTTGATAGATATGCTACAATTTGCCAAAAACACAAAAATGTGGTATAATTTAATTAGAATGTTAAAAAGCAAAGTAAATGAAAATTTATGACGCAAAGCCAAAGGTCTAAAAGTCTCTTAGTAGACTCATGATAGCTTGGTTGCACAGAAGAAAAGGAGTGATTTTTATGAAAAATGAAAAGCTAAGAAAAATTCTAATTATACTTGCAATAATTGTTTTGGTAATAGTTGTATTATTCCTAATACACACATTTAGAAATTTTGTAATAATAAAAACATTACAAAATAATGTTGAAAAATATGTTGCAAGTACAAACTACCATGTTAAATCAATCACAACAGAAGATAAAAGCACAAGAACAGTAAATTATTATAAGAAAGATGGAAAACAAGCAATGATAATGGAAATAGACCGTGATGGAGAAGTTTCTAAACAGCTAATGTATAATAATGGAGAGAGAACTGACATATTCTATGATACACCACAAGAAAAAACAGTACAATTGGATTCAGGAGTGGCATTATGGCTTGGCGAAATAAGTAATTATCTTCAAACAGATAATGATTGGCAAACATTTATTGCAAGCATGCAAGCTAGCATAAAAACAACAGAATACAATGGTAAGAAATGCTATATTATAAACAATTTTCCAACTTCAATGGTTATGGATGGAGAAGAAAAGAATGAATACTATATTGAGAAAGATACTGGCTTGTTAGTAAAATCGAATATAGACAGTACAATAACAGAAAAAGAATATGAATTTGACAATGTAAGTGATGAAGTATTTACTGAGCCAGATGTTGGTCAATATAAAATACAGGATAAAAAATAACCATTATCTTGCATTAGCAAACAGTTACTGTATAATGTTTTTATGATGAGTGTAGCCCTGTAGTATAAGATTTTCATTACATGTCTCGGCTTGTTACGAAATTTAAGAAATTCTAATTTATTTTATGGCACCCTTTCACGATAGTGAACTATTTCCATAAAATTGCATAGAATTTCTAAAATTTCTTCATGCACATTCGACATTTCATTCAAATTCTTATACTACAGGGCTACACTCATCATAAAAACATTATACAGTAACAGCAAACAAAAAAATGTCAAAAATATGTTTGACATTTTTTTGTTTGTGTGATATGATGAAGAAAATTAAGAGAATGGAGTGGAAAGATATGCCTAGAAAAAAGAAACCAGAACTAAATAAAAGAGAAAAAGCAATATTAAAATTTATTGAAAAACAAATCATGACACAAGGATATCCACCATCAGTAAGAGAAATTGGAAAGGCTGTTGGATTATGCTCAACTGCCACAGTACATGGATATTTAACAAAATTGGATGAAAAAGGATATATCAAAAAACAATCGCAAAAAGGAAGAACATTGCGATTATTAAAAGGTGGTTCAGGAGAAGTAAAAAACACATCTAGTAAAGATTTCTATACTAAAAAAGAATTAGTAGAAGTTCCAATTGTAGGTAAAATCACAGCAGGAGAGCCAATTCTAGCTGTAGAAAATGTAACCGATACTTTCCCAATTCCAATCGACTTTGTCGGAAATTCAGAAAGTTTCATGCTAACTGTTAGAGGAGAAAGCATGATAGAAGCAGGCATATTAGATGGAGATTACATATTAGTAAAAAAACAAAATACTGCTAACAATGGAGAAATTGTAGTAGCATTAATCGGAGATGAAGCAACAGTAAAAACATTCTACAAAGAAAAAGATCACATCAGATTACAACCAGAAAACTCTACAATGGATCCAATTATCGTACCAACTTGTGAAATTCTAGGAAAAGTAGGGGGAGTATTTAGAAAAATTTAGTTATTATGCTACAATTCACAGAAAATTTACAAATTTAGCGTTGGCAAATTCTTGACAATAAACACTATATTTAAATATAATAATATAGTGTTTTTTGAATGTCAAAAGTTAACCCGTCCCAAAAAGCACATCGATGTGCCGTTAGTGCCTGTCCCAAATGATACATCAATGTGCCGCTGGTGCCTGTCCCAAATGATACATCGATGTATCGTTGGTGCCTGTCCCAAACGGCACATGTGTGTGTGAAGAATAGAAAGGAGAGCTTATGTTAAAGGTTTTAAGTAATTTGAAGAAGTCGTTTTGGCAAGTTGTGATTATTGTTATTTTGTTGTGCTTGCAAGCAACAGCGGATTTAGCTTTGCCAGATTATACGTCTAGGATTGTTAATGTGGGTATTCAGTCAGGTGGAATAGAGAGTGTTTTGCCAGAGGTGATAGCGAAGGAGGATATGGAGAATATTCTTGTGTTTACGGAGGATGATAGTGAGATTTTGGATAATTATACGCTTGTTGAGGGTGATACTACAAAGCAAACAGTATATATTTTAAATGAAATAGAGGAAGAGGCAGGGATAGAATTAGAAGATTTAATGGTAACACCGATGCTGGAAGCTAGCATTATTCAGAGAGAAGAGATAGCAAGTCAAATAAAACAGCAAATTATGCAGAATGTGCAAATGCCAGAAGAACAAAAACAAGTTATCCAGTCACAAAGTGTATTAGAAATTATCAAAAATATGCCACAAGAGCAGACAGCTAAGTTAATTGAAGAACTTAATAAAAAAGCTGATGAGATGCAAGAAACTATCCAAGAGCAAATTGCAATTGGAGGTGTTAAACAATTATATCAAAATCTTGAGATTGATACAGATAAAATTCAGAACAATTACATATTAAAAACAGGAATTCAAATGCTAGGGGTAGCCCTAATTAGTATGGTATCAGCAATATTAATTATGTTGTTATCAGCACGTACTGCGGCAAAACTTGGAAAAACATTAAGAGACAAAGTTTTCAAAAAAGTAATACGATTTTCCAATAAAGAATTATCAGAATTTTCAACAGCTTCTTTAATCACTAGAAGTACCAATGATATTCAACAAATTCAGCAATTGATTACAATGTTATTTAGAGTAGTTGTATATGCACCAATTATGGGAATAGGTGGTTTTGTTAAAGTATTAACTAATAGTGATAGTCAAATGGCATGGATTATCGGAGTTGCTATTTTAGCTATTCTATTTGTGGTAGGCACATTATTTATTATTGTTATGCCTAAATTTAAGAAATTGCAAGATTTAATAGATAAGCTAAACCAAGTATCAAGAGAAATCTTAACAGGTTTGCCAGTTATTAGAGCTTTCCATAAAGAAGAAAGAGAAGAAGCAAGATTTGACGAAGCAAACAAAGGCTTAATGAAAGCAAATATTTTTGTTAACCGAGCAATGTCAATGATGATGCCATTACTTATGCTAATTATGAATGCTATTACCATACTAATTGTATGGGTAGGAGGCCACAATGTAGACCAAGGAATAATGCAAGTTGGTGATATGATGGCATTTATACAATATACAATGCAAATCGTTATGTCATTCTTAATGATTTCAATGATTTCTATAATGTTACCTAGAGCAGCTGTATCAGCAAATCGTATTAATAAAGTACTAGAAGCTAAACCAAGTATCATTGATAAAGAACAAACAAAACAATTTGACCCTAATAAAAAAGGATTAGTAGAATTTAAAAATGTATCTTTCCGCTATCCAGATGCAGATACGGAAATATTATCAGACATTAACTTTACTGCAAATCCAGGAGAAACAACTGCTATTATTGGAAGCACAGGAAGTGGAAAATCAACCATAGTTAATTTATTACCAAGATTTTATGATGTAACTGGTGGAGAATTAATTATTGACGGAGTAAATGTAAAAGAAGTATCACAAAAAGATTTAAGAGATATTATAGGATTTGTACCACAAAAAGGAATTTTATTCTCTGGCACTATTGAATCTAACATTAAATATGCAAATGAAAAAATGTCTGATAAACAAATGAAAGAAGCAGCAGAAATTGCACAAGCAATAGAATTTATTGAAGAAAAGGAAAATCAATATAAAGAGCCAATTGCACAAGGAGGAAGCAATGTTTCAGGAGGGCAAAAGCAACGTTTAGCAATAGCAAGAGCTATAGCCAAAGATCCAGAAATATTTATATTTGATGATAGTTTTTCAGCATTAGATTTTAAAACAGATAGTAAGCTACGAGAAAGTTTAGCAAGCAAAACAAAAAACAAAACAGTTATCATTGTAGCCCAAAGAATAAGTACAATTATGAACGCTGAAAAAATTGTCGTATTAGAAGAAGGAAAAGTAGTAGGAATTGGAACACATAAAGAATTAATGAAGAACAATGAAACTTATAGGCAAATTGCTTTATCCCAATTATCAGAAGAAGAATTAGACAAGGAAGGGGGAAAATAATATGCCAAGAGGACCAATGGGAAGAATGAAAATCGAAAAAGCAAAAAATGTAAAAGGTACAACAAAAAAACTAGTCAATGGTTATTTAGCAAAATATAGAATAGCATTGATAGTGGTATTCATATTTGCAATTGGAAGCACAATATTTACAATAGTAGGACCTAAAATATTAGGAAATGCAACAACAGAAATATTTAACGGAATTGTTAATAAAATTTCTGGTGGAAGTGGAATTGACTTTGGAAAAATAGGTACCATTGCAATTACATTATTAATTTTATATTTAGTTAGTGCTTTATTTTCATTCATACAAGGCTTTACTATGACAGAAGTCTCGCAGAAAGTTACATATAAATTAAGAAATGATATTGCAATAAAAATTAATAAATTACCAATGAAATACTTTGATACCAAAACACATGGAGAAGTATTATCTATTATTACTAATGATATTGACACTCTAAGTATGAACTTAAATCAAAGTGTTACACAAATTATAACTTCTATATGTACCATTATAGGAATTTTAATTATGATGCTTTCAATTAGTTGGCAAATGACATTGATTTCGCTAATTATATTACCAATAGCAGGTTTTTTGGTAAAAACAATTGTTGGAAAATCACAAAGATTTTTCCAAAGCCAGCAAGAATTCTTAGGGCATGTAAATGGGCAAGTAGAAGAAGTTTATAGTGGTCTAAATATAGTAAAAGCATTTAATGCAGAAGAAAAAGTAACAAAAGAATTTGAAAAGGCAAATTCAGAATTGTATAAATCAGGCTGGAAATCACAATTTGCCTCTCGGTTTGATACATCCTATTATGAATTTTATTGCAAACATTGGTTATGTTGGAGTAGCAGTTGCAGGAGGGTATCTTGCAATAAATGGAACAATTACAGTAGGAAATATCCAGAGTTTTATCCAATACAATAGACAATTCACTCAGCCAATAAATCAAATTGCTCAAATATCTGCTATGCTACAAGCAATGATTGCAGCAGCAGAAAGAATATTTGAATTTTTGGACCAACCAGAAGAAATACAAAAAGTAGAAGCAAATATACCAGTTGCTAAATTAAAAGGAAATGTATCATTTGAACATGTAAAATTTGGATATGATGAAAATAACACCATAATCCATGACTTCACGGCAAATATAAAAGAAGGACAAAAAATTGCCATTGTTGGTCCAACAGGAGCAGGCAAAACAACAATTGTAAAATTATTGATGAGATTTTATGATGTAGAAAGTGGAGAGATAAAGGTTGATGGTCATAACATACAAGACTTTGATAGAGGCGAGATACGCAAAATGTTTGGAATGGTTCTACAAGATACGTGGTTATTTGGCGGAACAGTAAAAGACAATATAAAATATGGAAGAGAAGAAGCAACCGATGACCAAGTAATTGAGGCAGCAAAAGCAGCACATATACATCATTTTATAAAAACTTTACCAAAAGCATACAATTCAATCATAAACGAAGAATCAAGCAATATATCAGCAGGACAAAAACAATTACTAACAATTGCAAGAGTTATTTTAGCAAATCCAAAAATCCTAATTTTAGATGAAGCAACAAGTTCAATTGATACCAGAACAGAAATACAAATTCAATCAGCTATGGATAATCTAATGAAAGGTAGAACTAGCTTTATTATAGCTCATAGATTATCAACCATAAAAAATGCAGACTTAATTTTGGTCATAAATCATGGAGACATTATAGAACAAGGAAAACATGAAGAATTATTAAAAAAAGGTGGATTTTATGCAGATTTATATAATAGTCAATTTGAAGGAGAAAATGAAATATGAGTGAAGTAAAATGGACCAATGAACAACAAGATGCAATTGAACAAAAAGATAGTAACATACTAGTAGCTGCCGCTGCCGGAAGTGGCAAAACGGCAGTGCTAGTAGAAAGAATTATAAATAAAATTATTAATGACAAAATAGATATTGACAAATTACTAGTAGTTACTTTTACCAATAGTGCAGCATCAGAGATGAGAGAAAGAGTATTAGAAGCAATTTATAAAAAACTAGAAGAAAACCCAGAAGACACCAATCTGCAAAGGCAAATAACATGCTTAAATAGGGCAAGTATATGCACTATCGATTCTTTTTGTTTAGAAGTAGTAAGAAACAACTTTTATGAATTAGAAAACGTATCACCTAACTTTAGAATAGCAGATACCACAGAAATGGAATTATTAAAACAAGAAATAATCGAATCTATTTTTGAAGAAAAATATGAAACACAAGACAAAGACTTTGCTAAACTAATCAATGTATATACAAGTTATCGAGACGACACACCATTAAAAGAATTAGTATTAAAAATTTATAATTATATTCAAAGTAATCCATTTCCACACAAATGGTTACAAGAAAAAGTAGAAATGTTTAACGTAAAGAATAAACTGGATCAAGACTTTGGCCAAAGTCCATGGGGAAGTATCTTATTAAAAGAAGTAGAAGAAGAATTAATAGATGACATTTCTATTTTAAAAAACGTGGAAGAAAATTTATTACTAGAACCAGAATTGGAAAAATATTATCAGGCTATAAGAAATGATATAGAGCGATTAGAAAATTTAAAAAATAATTTAGACAATTGGGATAGAGCATATATGATAGCAGCAAACAAAGACTTTGTAGATTGGCCAAAACAAAAGATAAATTCACCTCAAAAAGAACAAGCAAAAAAAATAAGAGATGATGTAAAGAAAAAACGTAATAAAGTATTAGATAAAATTTTGATTTGCGATTCCAAAGAAGCAAATCAAGATATTTATGATATGTATGATATTTTATTAAAACTACAAAATCTTATTTTAGCATTTGAAAAAGAATTTTCAAAACAAAAAAGAGAAAAAAATGTAGTAGATTTCAATGACATCGAGCATTTTGCTTTAAATATATTATTAAACAGCGAAGAAGTTCGTAAAAAATACCAAGAAAAATATGAAGAAATTGCAATTGACGAATATCAAGATAGTAATTTAGTACAAGAATATATTTTAGGATCAATTGCAAGAGGAAAAAATACATTTATGGTTGGAGATGTAAAACAAAGCATCTATAAATTTAGACAAGCAATGCCAGAACTTTTCTTAGACAAATATGAAACTTATAAAAAGAAAGAACTAAAAAAGCAAGACGAAGATTTAAAAATTCAATTATTTAAAAATTTTAGAAGCAAAACAAATATTCTGCAATTTACAAATATGGTGTTCCAAGACATTATGAGTAAAAGCTTAGGAGATATTGAATATAATGAAGAAGAATATTTAAATTTAGGTGCTAATTATAAAGAAATTGACCAAAATGAAAAAATTGAAATTCACATTATCGACTCAAAAACTGACCAAGAAAGCGAAGAAGAGACAGAAGAAACAAAGAAAACAGAAGATTTAGAAGAAGAAAATTTATTGGATGTGGAATTAGAAGCAAAATTTGTTGCTAATAAAATAAAGAAATTAATAGATAGCAAATTTCAGGTGTGGGATAAAAAACAAGAAAAATATAGAGATATTGAATATAGGGATATTGTAATTTTGCTAAGGACAACTACTAATGTAGCATCTGTCTACGAGCAAGAAATTTTGGATTTACAAATGCCAGTATTTTCTGATAGTTCCCAAGAATATTTAGAATCTATTGAAATTCAAACAATAATGAGTCTACTTAAAATTATTGACAACCCAGTGCAAGACATTCCATTAGTAGCAGTTATGAGAAGTAATATTGGAAAATTTACAGATGATGAACTAATCCAAATTCGATTAGCAGACAAGCAAGATAATTTTTATACTTGCATGCAAAAGGCAAAGCTTTGCGTAGATGAAGCTTTAAAGCAAAAAATACAAGATTTTTTAGAAAAGTTAGAACAATGGAGAAAAGAACAAGAGTACCTAGCACTAGATGAATTAATTTGGAAAATCTATTCAGATACAAGTTACTATAATTATGTTGGTCTAATGCCAAATGGAAATATTAGACAAGCAAACCTAAAAATGCTATTTGAAAGAGCAAAACAATATGAAACAGCAAGTTTTAAAGGATTGTATAACTTCATTAATTTTATTGAAAAAATAAAGTTAAGTAGTGGTGATATGGGATCTGCTAAAATCATTGGTGAAAATGATAATGTTATACGAATTATGAGTATTCACAAAAGTAAAGGATTAGAATTTCCTGTTGTGTTTTTAGCAAGCACTGGGAAGCAGTTTAATTTAATGGACTTAAACAAAAATTTATTATTGCATCAAAAGTTAGGAATTGGAGTGAAATATATTGACTATGAAAAGCAAGTACAATATGACACTCTAAGCAAATGTGCAATTCGCAACCAATCATTTGTAGAAAGTCTATCAGAAGAAATGAGAATTTTATATGTTGCACTAACAAGAGCAAAGGAAAAATTATTTATTACAGGAATCAAAAAAGATTATGAAAAACAAAAAGAAAAATTATTACAGCAAATAGGAAGATATAATAAGAAAAACGGGAAAATTGATTCAATTTTAGTTAAGCAATATATAAAATATATTGATTGGATTTTGTTAGTTTACTTCTATGAGGAAGAAGAAATTGAAAAAATAGTAGAATTAAAAACCTATACAAGAAAAGAAGTTTTAGACGAATGTGAAAAAGTTGAAAGAGAAGAAATTGATATCATTAAAGAGATGGAAAAACAAGAAGTAGACTTAAAGAAAATTCAGGAAATTGAAGAATTACTAAATAAATCTTATAAATATCAATTCTCAACACAAATTCCTACTAAAACATCAGTTACAAAAATAAAGCAAAAAGAACAAGAAAAAATAGAAGTTAGTTTTCCAGTTCCTAAATTTATGCAAAAAGAAGAAAGTTTAAAATTAACCTCAGCACAAAAAGGAACATTGTTACATTTATGTATGCAAAAACTAGATGAAAAGCAAGAATATACTTTGGAAAAAGTTAAGCAATTAATTAGCAGTTTAGAACAAAAAGAAGTAATAACATCAAAAGAAGCTCAAAATATTAATCCAAATTCTATTTTGAAATTTACACAAACTGCAATTTGGCAAGAAATGAAACAAGCAAAAGAAGTACATAAAGAAAAACCGTTTTATATTACTTTACCAGCAAAAGAAGTGTATGGGCAAGAAGCACCGGAAAATGTATTGGTACAGGGAATTATTGATTTATATTATATTAACAAGAATGATGAATTAATATTGGTAGATTATAAAACAGATTTTGTGCAGTTAGAAGAAGAACTTGTAAATAAGTATAGAGTACAATTGGAATTATATAAAAAGGCATTAGAGGAAGCATTGAATAGAAAGGTTGTACATACATGGATTTATTCAAGTTATCTTGGGAAAGCGATATCTTTATAAAATAATATGATTTAAAAATATCACTATTATAATGACAGGCGTTTGTAATGATTATAGCATTGCAAACGCCAAAATTTGTATTACAGGAAAGTTACAAGAATATTACAATTATATTAAAAATGAAAAAGATATTGCTAAAAGTAAAATAATAAGATATACTAAAGATGAATACATAATAAATTATGTATAACAACAAAAAATATTAAAAAAGTCGAAAAAAGTATTGCAAAATAGTAGTAAGATGTGGTATATAATAGGTAAGAATGGTATTATTCACAACACAACATAATACTACTTAAAAGCCATGGAAAAAAATCAAAAGAAAAAAAGAAGGAGGGAAAGCTACATGAAAGAGGCAAAAGAAAATCAAAAAGAAAAAAACGAAAGAGGGGGTGAGAAAATGGAAAATAGTATTAAAAGTAAAAGACAAAAAGGTATAACATTGATAGCACTCGTAATTACGATTATTGTTTTATTGATACTAGCTGCAGTAAGTATTGCGACATTGACAGGAGAAAATGGAATACTAAGTAAGGCAAATACAGCAAAAGAGGAGACACAAAGAGAGGATGCAAAAGAGCAGGCAAAATTAGATATAGCAACATATGTAACAGACGATTTAGCCAATGGTGGAGACGGAAGTATAACAAATGAAATAATAAAAGGAATATTAACAGGAAAAGATTACGTAGAAGGAGAGCCAAGAGCAGATAGTTTTAAAAGTAAAAATGGACAAGAAATACCATATTCAGAGTTGTATGGAAATATAGACGGAGCAGGAGGAGAGCCAAACGTAACATTTAATCCAGATGACTCAGAAACACCAGCAGAAATTCCAGAGAAATATGGATATAAAGTAGAGCCAAAAGATGCACAAACCAAATTAGCAGATGGTACATGGAGATTATTTTATCAAGATAAAAATTACACATATATAATATCAGATGCGTTAATATCATTAGATAAAACATTACAAGAAAGTTATAATGAGAAATATGGGGATGGAAGTGGAGCATCAGTAAGTAAAGTAGGACAGAATTTAAACCCAATGTTAAAGAGGGAGACAAATAAAGATGGTAACGAATTCTTTAGTGGAGATAATAAATATGATAATATAAAAGCAGTAGCATGGTTAACAGACACAGAAGTATGGAAACAGTATGCACCAGAGACAAGCGGAGCATTGTTTGCTATAGCAGGACCAACAATGGAATTGTTCCGAGCATCATTCAATGCAGCAATACCAAATAATAAAGAAGTAACAAAGGAAACTGAAATTCCAGAAATAGCTCCATTTGGCATAGGAGATTATGGGTATAAAGAAACGCAATCAACTAAAGATGATAATTTTAAAACTACTTATAGTCATGGAATATATAGAAAAGGAAATTCAGACGTCTATTGGTGGCTGGCTTCGCCTTCCAGTTCCCCCAGCAAATACTTGTGGACCGTGAGCGGGTACTACCGGTTCTTTTGTCAGCGACGTGTTTGGTGGCATTTCAGGTTCGGTCCGCCCTTTGGTTTGTTTCCAAAAATCTATATTCCACGATAAGTATAATCTTGTAGATGATGTAATAGAATAGAAATTGCCGAAGAGTTGGGATGAATAGAATGGATGGCACATGGCAGGCTTCTATGTCTGCCAGTGCCTCCGCGATGAAGTGTTTTAAAATGAAAATAAGGTGAGTATATGGGAAAAATTAGTAAGCGCTTTTATCCATCACTTACAATTGTAATGCACTAAATTGCGTGTGTCACGCGAAAGTTGATTATAATGTATGAAAACACATTATAATCAACTTTTAAAATTATATAGGCTATAGTAGTAAGTCTACCACAGTTACTATTTATGTCAAACTTTCTCATCAACATATAAAATTTTCCTTGCATTTTAGGTTCATTTATAGTAGAATAAAAACAAAAGAGGAGGAAAGAAAATGCTAGAAATAGGAATTGGAACGAGTGATTTTAAAGCTTTAAGAGTAAAACAAAAATATTTTATTGATAAATCATTGTATATAAAGAGAATTATAGATAATCAAGCAGAAGTAGCTCTAGTAACACGACCTAGAAGATTTGGAAAAACCTTAAACATGAGTATGCTTAGGTATTATTTTGACTGCACACAAAAAGATAGTAAGCAATTATTTGAAGGTTTAAAAATAATGGAACAAGAAGAAAAATACACCTCAAAATTAGGGTATTA
>CANQTZ010000011.1 GCA_947626865.1 uncultured Clostridia bacterium | reverse complement strand
CTGTATAGAATTTCTGATTATGAAAATGCAGAAAATATATTAAAAAAAGCATTATTAAAAGATAAAAATGACTATGTTGCTCACGCAAACTTGGCTTATGTATATCTTGCGCAGTCAAAAGACGATTTAGCGGAGGCTGAATTTAAACAGGTTTTGGATATTGAGCCTGATATGAATTCAATCAGATTTGATTATGCAAATTTACTTGCGGATAAAGAAAAATATGATGAAGCTCTTGTTCAATACAATAAATATTTAGAAGAAGTTAAGAAAGGGAATAAAAAAATAAACACAACAGGTTTATATTGTTATGAAATAGTAAGAAATATTGTTTTTGGGCTTCCTGTGGACAAAGAATTATTCAGTGTTATGTGGGACAACCAAAAGGATATTTTAAACGGATACAACAAAAACATAATGGTAATTGCAGACACATCTGGTTCTATGACTGTATATGATTGCATACCATACTCAACAGCAATTGGACTAGCTATATATATTGCAGAAAGAAATAATGGGATTTTTAAAAATCATTTTATTACATTTTCAGAAAGACCTAAAATGCATGAAATAAAAGGGAAGAATATAGTTGATAAAGTCAATAATATCGAATGTGAAATAGCTAATACTGATATAGACAAAGTTTTTGAACTTTTACTAAAAACAGCCAAACGAAATAATATACAAGAAGAGGAAATGCCATCACATTTAATTATTATTTCAGATATGGAATTTGACCAAGGTGTATATTCCCAAAATGGTACGAACTTTGAAGGATGGAAAAGGAAATTCAGTGAAAATAGCTTTAAACTTCCAAAAGTAATATTTTGGAATGTGGCTTGCAATACTATGGGATTACCCACAACAAAGTATGAAAATGATGTAGCTATGATTAGCGGATTTTCTCCAGTTTTATTAGATAACATACTAACATTGGAAAATTATAGTCCTACATACATCATGAAATCAACATTACAAAAGTATATAGACATTTTAGGGGAGGAAAAATAAATGAAAAAATTTATTACTGTCCGAATGTGGGAAGAAACAAAAGATAAACTTGAACAAGTAAGAATGCATAAATCAATGCAAGAGAAAAAAATAGTATCACTTGCACAAGTAATAGATGAATTAGTAGAAAAATATCAAAAAGACAATATGAGTTAGAATAGAGGTGAATAATTGAAAGACTTAAAAATATTTGCAAAGACAATTGATAATGTAGCAATACAACAAATTGATAAATTAATGGAACAAGAAGCTTTTAAAAAAGAAAAAGTAAGAATTATGAGTGATGTTCATGCAGGAAAAGGTTGTGTAATAGGCTTTACTTCAACAATTGGAGAAAAAATCATACCAAATATAGTTGGAGTTGATTTATATTGTGGAATGTTATTAGTAAAAATAGGCAATATAGAGTTAGATTTGAAAAAAATAGATGCAACAATAAAAAATAAAATACCTGCAGGTTGTGAAGTACACGAAAAAATTTCAGAAAATCAAGAAATCAAGAATTTATATAAAAACATAGAAAATATGAAATGTTTTCATAAATTAAAATATAATAAAAGTGTAAAATGTGGTATTGGTACATTAGGTGGAGGCAATCATTTTATTGAAATAAATATAGACAAAAAGAACAATAAATATCTAGTTATACATTCTGGCAGTAGAAATTTAGGAAATCAAGTTGCAAATATTTATCAGCAAAGAGCAATTGAATATTGTCATGGTGGAAAACTTAGTAAAGAAGAAAAGGAAAATATAATAAAAAAATTAAAAGCAGAAGGAAAAGAAACAGAAATACAAAATTATTTACAGAACACTATAACTCAAGCACATGATAAAGATATAGAAAGAGATTTGTGCTATCTAGAAGGAATAGATAAGGAAAATTACTTAAATGACATCAAAGTGTGTTATCAATATGCAAATTTGAGTAGAAGAAAAATGGCATTAAGCATTTTAGAATCTATATTCAAAAAAGTAGAATTTAAAAATGGTAAATTTATGTGTGATGGAAATATTTTAGAATCTTTTGAAACATTGCATAACTATATCGATTTAGAACATGGATATATAAGAAAGGGTGCAGTAAGTAGTCAAAAAGATGAAATGCTTTTAATACCAATCAACATGAAAGAAGGCAGTTTAATTTGCAGAGGACTTGGAAATGAAGATTGGAACTATTCAGCACCACATGGTGCCGGTAGGCTTATGTCAAGAAAACAAGCAAGAGATACAATTTCGTTAGATGAATATAAAGAAATAATGAAAAATGTTTATTCAACTACAATTAGCAAAAATACAATAGATGAGGCACCACAAGCATATAAACCAATAGAAGAAATTAAAGAATGTATACAGCCAACAGTAGAGATAATAGAACAGATTATGCCAATATATAATTTTAAAGCACAATAAAACTCTTATATATCAATATAGTCCTACTTGAAATTTTAGAAAATTTATAATAAATGAAAAAGAGGTGCGAAAGTGAAAAATCAATTTTTAGCAAGCATTCGTGTTAATAAAAATCTAAAGGCAACAAGAAACATTTATCCAACTCAAATAAAGTTACACCCACACAGAAAAGCGATTATAACTTCTGAGCAACTTAGTAAAAGTATACAAGAAATGGCTAAAAAGATTGCAGAAGATTATAAGGACAAGCCTTTAGGATTAGTTTGTGTTGAATATGGTGGAAGAGAATTTTATAATTTGCTAGTTGATAATTTAAATAGTTTAGGAATTACTAAATTCTTTCAAGGTGCTGTAAAAATGGAAAGAGGAGCAACCAGAGTATCAAATGATAGGCTAGAACCTAAATTTCATTTTGAATCTGGTATAATATGTGATAAAAATAAATTAAAAAATGTACATCTTTTAATTGTAGATGATCAAATAAGTAGTGGCGCAACATTTGATTTTTTGAAAGAGCGATATTCTGATGCTTTGAGTGTGGAGTTAGCTACTCTCATTGTAAAAAGTCAAGCTCAAAAAAGACTGGATGATATAAAATATTATTCATATTATATAAAATCTGGAACAGACAGATGTGTTGGTTTTGGTATGGATTATAGAGAGAAATATAGAGAATTAAGATATGTAACAAGTGTTAAGAAGGAGGATATAATACGATGAAAATATTATATGTGTCTGACTTGGATGGAACATTACTTAATATGAATCAAGAACTTAACTTATCTACAATAGAAAAATTAAATAATCTGATAGAAAAAGGAATTAACTTTACAATTTCAACAGGACGTGGAGACTCCATTAGAACCATTTTAAAAGATGTAAATTTTAAACTTCCTGTTATGATACTCAATGGTACATTAAATTATGATTTTGCCAAAAAAGAATATGTAAATGCAAAACCAATACCTACTGAAAAAGTTTTAGAACTGATGAACAAACTTGGGAATTTTAATACTAAAACATTTGAAATACAGACAATTGTAGACAATAAATTAAGTCGCTTTGGAATAACAAATTGGAATAAGAGTTCAAAAGTATTAGCAATTAATTTACTTTTTGCAGAAGAAAGGAAAGAAGAACTTTCAAATATTTTAAATAAGATACAAGGAATAAACTTTTTTATTCATAGGAAAGTTTATTCAAATGGAGAATGTTTCTGTGATATAATTTTGGAAAATGTTTCAAAAGCAAGTAGATTAAAAGAATTAAAAAAGCGATATGGATTTGATAAAGTAATATCTTTTGGAGATAGTGAAAATGACTTACCGCTAGCAGAAGTTTCAGATGAATTTTATGCAGTTGATAATGGTTCGGAAATGGTTAAAGAAAAAGCAACAGCTGTTATAGAAAGTTGCTATGATGATGGAGTTGCAAATTTTATTTTAAAAAACAATAACACTATCTGGAGGTAGAAAAAATGGAACATATATTAAAATTACAACCTAAATATTTTGATTATATTAGTGATGGCACAAAAAGAATAGAATTGAGGCTATATGACGAAAAAAGACAAAAAATTGCTATTGGAGATACTATAATTTTTCAAAAAGAACCTGATTTAGAAAAGACTATGAAAGTTAAAGTTATAGGTTTATTAAGATACAATACATTTGAAGAATTATTAGAGGATTTTAATATAGAAATAATGGCTGATAAATCAATGACTAAACAAGAATTGCTAAATGTATTAGGAGAATTTTATACACCAGAAAAGCAAAAGCAATATGGTGTCGTAGGAATACGTATAGAAAAAATATAATAAAATGAAAACACACTCAAAAATTCAGTTGAATCTAAGAGTGTGTTTTGTTTTGCCTTGACAGATTATTGAAAATTATTCAGGAAGTTTTCCGTTATATACTAACTCATGAGAAGAGCTGTTATAGTAACCGTCACTCATGGTTTGGGTCAACTCCCAATTGTATTTCTTTATGATAGACTCAAACATTGGAACTTTGTAGTCTGCAATTGTTATGAGAGGTTTAGTAGTACCAAGATACTTAAAAGCAGACTTCAACATCTTAGTTGCAACATGTTTGCCCCGGAAGGATTCGACTACGAGAAAAGTACAAATCTTTTTTTCGGTGTCGTCCTTTTTCAAAAATGTTACACCAGCTATGTTGTTATTAATTGTGCAAATAATAACTTCGCCGGTGCCATTAAATACTCTCGGAATTTCTTTCGACCAATACCATTCAAAATGTTTAGGATAATCTGCGCAAATGTAATCAGTAACAGAATAAGCAGTTTGTGCAAATTTACCAAAAAGCTTATGATTGTTAATAAGAGAGCTTAATGTGTAAATCCTCATATCATTTACTTGCTTCCGAAGTTCAAACACATAAACTCCTAAATTTTCCTTTTCTTCGGGGTAAATTTTCTGGTACATTTCTAAAGCTTTGTATTTGGTAATACCAGGAATTGCTTCATAAGAATCTTCATTGTCGAGCATATCTGGGAAATCTTCATAGCGAGTTACACGGACAACTTCAAACTTGATATTAGAGTATTTATTAAAAGTGATTGTATCACCTTTTTGAACTCTTTTAATATTAGGATATCCTACCCTTACTTCAAGGGTCTTAATTCCTTTGATTATGAGGTTATAATATTCCCGTTTAATTCTCCAGTTATAGTTTTTAGCCATAACATCACCCGTCCTTTCATAAAGTATAGACTTTTAAAACTGCAACATACTGTAATTTTACAGTGTATCTATATTATAACACAAATGGAAAAGAAAGCAAATAATTATGTATATATTACAGTAAGGTTACAAAAATATTGCAATTATATTAAAGAGAAAAAAGATGTTGAAAAAATAAAAGGATAGTATAGCTCTAAAAATAGATACATAATGAATTGTGTACAATGTTACTAGTTAGCCTTAAACTTTTATAGAAATACAATATGGTTGACTAGTAACTATCTAGTAAAAATTACTAAAAAAATAAAAAAGATTTTATTGAAAAAAAAAATCTATTATGATAAAATTCATTAAAGATATTATTTCTATATGGATAGAAGGAGCAAAAGATATGGCTGTAGATTTAGAAGGTTACGAAAATACACCTCGAGAAGAAAGACAAGTTTTAAGAGTTGAACAATTTAATAATTATATTGATATTACACAAGAGTCCTATTATGACAGTATAGCGAAATATATATTGGCTGAACTTATAAGAAAAGATAGTTTGGCTTATGAAAAATACTTTGAAAAATATGATGTTTCCAAAGAGGAATTTTATGCATTTAAAGAGGAAATACAAAAAACAAATTTTAAAGACATTGTACCAGAGGAATTAATTGCTGAACTTGGAGATTTAGATACGATAATAGATAATATTCATAGCATAGAAGATGTATATGAAATATTGGATAGATTTCCAAGTATAAGGATTTTTTATGATAATAAATTAATACAAGTTGCTAATGAAGTAAGTAGATTTGACTTGAGTCAAATTCCTCCTGAATTATATGCCCAAACTAAATTTTTAAAATATATAAATTTTCAAAACACTGGTGCAAAACTAGATTTTGATTATATTAATGAAAATTCATCTTTATATATAAGTTCCGAAAATTTACAAGGCACAGATCTAATTTCATTTAATGAAATTAGATATCTTACAATACCTGATGCATCAGATACATTCGTACAGAATGTTATTGACTTGAAACCAGAAAATTTTGATGTTTCACAATACCAAACTGTAATTACAAGCTATAACAAATATACTAAATATATTCCAGAAAATCTTAGTGATTTTTTAGTAACACAAGAATTGCAAGATAATAATAAATGGCTTATTAATGTTGCATTTGAAAATATAGATAAGAATCCTCATCTTGCAAAAAATATTTGGAAAAATTTAACACCAAAAAGTCAATTAGAAAACCTACAAAATTTTAGAAAATTAATAGAACACTATAAAATAGGAAGCACTTATGATTTAGGAAGTGTACTAAAAAAAACTCAACCAAAAATTATAGAACAAGTAGAAAATGAAATAACTAGCCTATATATAAACCAAGATGGTAATCTTAATGAAAACTATTATTGGCAAGCTTTTCAATATATGAGCGATTCCTTTAAAGAAAATTATTACGAAAAACACAAAAATGATAATTTAGAAGATAGAGCTTTAATTTTATCATTTACAAGAGATGAATTTATAGATAATAAATTTAAAGAATTATTCGATAGTTTTTTATCAGATACATATAACTTAAGTAGTATGAATAAGATTTTTTCACATTTTGGAGCACATCAATTCAAAAACTCAACAATGCAGTATATTTTAGAAACTTCCCAAAATTATGTTGAGACTGATAAATATCAATACACTTATGTACTTGATGAAATATTTAAATATTTAAATTCTAAAAATCAAATAAGTTTTTATAAAGACTTTATACAACTAGGTTTAAAAAATGAAATTTCTACCGAAACAATTGCGAAAGTTTTTGATAATATGATTAATTCAATGACAGATGACGAAAAAGAAAACTTCATTGAACAAAATGTCGAAGAAATATTATTATCATTTAGAACAATGTATGAAAATCCAAACAATGCTTATGAAGATTCTCTTTCTCCAGAAGAAAGAAAAAAATTTGATAAAAACTATTCGTCGGATTATACAAAAATACTTATAGATATGAATTCAAGAGGAGATTTAAATTCTGAAAACATTAACATTATTATAGACAATCTTCCTAAACTTGGTAAAGAAGTAATTGATAGACTATATCAATCAAATTCAGATATGATATGTGCTAATGCTAGCCAATTAATTTCAGCAATAGCTAATTTGCCAAAAAAAGATGCCATTTCTTTAATAGAGGATACAGAAAGAATATTTTCAAAAGATACCATTCCTGATTTCGTTAAATTATATAAATTCTATGAAAACGCTGTAGAAACAGAACGACATGTTCTACGCAATGCTTTAGATGGTGGTAATAAATATTCTCCAGAACTGCAACAAGCAGGGTCTGAAAAAGAAGGGAAGAGGATTATATTTTCAGATTTATTAAATATTTCACTAAAATCTAATAACAAATCTTTAAAGAAATTTTTAAATTTGCTAGAAACTGGAAATGAAATTTATATTACATTTTTACAAAATGGTAGAAATTTAGATTCTTTGACTGATGAAGAAAAGGAAACTTTAAAAAAATATTCAGATACAGTATATACAATTTATGATGAAACTGCTGTATCGAGAATAGATAAGAAAAAATCTGGTCAAAAAATAAAAAATACCAAAGATTATATAAAGACATTAGATGATATATCTAAAAGATATATTGGTGATGCTTTTCCAAGAAACCTATCAAATGCCATAATAAATACTGTAATTGGTAGATATGATGAATTACTTGCTGGAAAGAGAACAATCGCAGATTTTAAAAATTACATGAAAGAATGCAACCAAAAATCGAATGAACGTCATGCCAAACTTGAGAAAACAAAATTAGTATTAGAACCTGGAGATTTAATAAAAGGTGTTACGAATGCAACAGAGTATTTACAAGGGCTATTTTCCAACGGGATTAGAGCGGGAGAATTTTTGGGAATAGATAATCATACAGATCTCACACCACTGGATTCAGATCATTCACTAATATTACCACACACTGTAAAACCCACATTATCAGAAACTATAAACAATACTACATCTGGTGCATATGGACCCTTTTATCTTGTGATAAAAAAAGATCCTAATAAAATACAATATACTAGAAATGATCCTGCATATACATTTCAAGATGAAGAATCTCCCATCTATGAAAGTAAGCTAGGAAATAATGCTGATAAAGAAGCTATTAAAACTAGAATAAATAATAGAGCTAATGGTACATTTGAAGAACCTAAATTAGAAGCTTTTTCAAGTTGTGATATTAAAAAAGACCACTATGGTGTAAGAACTGGTATGGCTATTACAGATGTAGATTACATAGTTGTATCTCAATATGATAAACGTATTGGCTACGAACTTGCTATGAATAATACGTTTATTCCTGTAATAGATAAACAAACTGGAAAGGTGATTTTTGGAAAAGAAGATTTCGATAAAATAATAGAACAAATGCAAGGACTATCTTATTTTGATACAAAAAATTTCGAAGTTGCACAATCTGCATATATTGATAAAGTAGAAGAAAAAGTAAGAGAACTATTTCCAGATGGTAATGTTCAAAACTCTATTAGCGAAGAAGATGCAAGAATAAAAAGAGAAGCAATAGAAAGAAAAGTTCGTGAAGCAGTGCTAGATAATTTAGGTCTGGGCTTTGAAAGAAAAATAACAGGAGATATTACCGACGGATTTATAGAATTTATAGACACTGGTTCAACAGGACGTGGCACAAACTTACCTGGTGATGGAGACTTTGACTTTTCATTGAAACTTGATAAAGATATTTTAAAAAATCCTAAAAAATTAGAAGAATTTAAAACAATTTTAAGAAAAACACTTGGCATAAAATCGGATGATGAAAATAGTAAATTAGAGGAATATAATGGAAACTTTAGATATAAAAAAGTCAAAATAGATGGTATAGATATGCCACTTGATATAGATATTTCTTTTATGCAAAAGAGTGAAACAATTCAATATTCAACTGATATGGCTGTAAAAGATAGACTAAATGGTATAAAAGAAACTGACCCAGAAGGTTATAAAAGAGTTATTGCTAATATTGTTTTAGCAAAAGAAATGCTAAAACAAAGTGGTATTTATAAAAAACAATCATCAGAAGGTGCAACTATAAATGGTGGTTTCGGTGGCGTTGGAGTTGAAAATTGGATTTTACAAAATGGTGGCTCTTTTATAAATGCTATGAAAACATTTCTAGAAGCTTCAGAGAAAGCTAAATCATTTAGTGAATTTCAAGAAAATTATCCAATATTTGACTTTGGAGAAAATCATATGGCTAAAGGATATAAACATGATAGCTTTATAAGAGGTATTTCAAATACTGGATATGAAAAAATGCAAGAAACATTTAAAAGTTTTTTAAAAGAACTAGAGGTTAAAAAATCGCCTAAAGAAGCAGAAAATGTAGAACACCAACAACCAGCTGTTTCAATTGTTAAACTTGGTAAAAATGCTATTAATCAGGAAATAAGGGCTAGTGAATTTAATGAGGCAACTAAAAGTATGACTCAAGATGAATTGCAAGTTGACTCTAATAAAGATTTGAGAGGAGAATAATAAATACTTATGATAAGTCAAAAATATAAAAACGCTTATAAAGAAGTTTTAGAAATAATTAAATATCTTCCAGAGAACGAATTATCTAGAATTCCAAAATCAAAAATAGAATATTTACAAAGAAATCAAAATCCAAATCATATTTTTAATTTTGATAGTTCTGTAGCTTTGGAAGAACAAAATATTTCAAGAGAAGCAAATGCGATAATTTTAAATCTGATAAATAATTATTTTTTGAATGAGGAAAAAAGAAGAAAACTTGCGGCAATATTAGAGAATAATGAAAATAAGTATCAAGAAAAGCAAAGAGAAATATATAATCCTGATAATTTATTTAAGAATAAAAATAAACCGAATATAAATAAAACAGCAAAGATTCAAGAAAATTTGTCTTTAGTAAAATATGAAGAAGACAAATGGTATAAGAAAATATTTAATATTATCAAGAGAATTGTTAAAAGGTAGGTTTTTTGAAACCTACCTTATCTTTCTTAAACCCACGTGAATTTTAATGTTGCAATGATAAAAAAGATAAAAGGAGTTTATGATAAGTTGCAAAAGTTTAATTTTAATGTTATAATAAAAATGATAAAAAACTAATTACTTAAGAAATTAATCATAGTAAGGGAGGAACTAAGTATTGAGGGATGTTTTAGATACTGCTAGTTTTGATCAATTTACTGATTTTAAAACTGTTGATGAATTAGTAAATAGTAAATCGAGAGTAATATTTTCTGCAAAAGCATATGAACATTTTTTAAGACTAATTAATGAGTCCAAAAATTCGCAAAATGAAACAGGATGTTTTTTCTTAGGAAAAGAACAAGGAAAAGATAGCAATCAAATTTTTATTGATTCTTTTACTACCGATTTTTCATCATCTAACGGATATTTTACGGGAGGAGCTGTTAAAGAAACAGAAGAATCAAAAATAATCAGAGAAAAGGCAGTTACAGAATATGGATATGATTGTTTATTTCATTTCCATGTTCATATCCCAGTCGGATATTATGATGTATTTTCTGATCAGGATTTGAGAATATATAAGCATAATGCAACAGAACCAACATATCAATATTATACTAATAATGAAATTAGACAGATTTTAGGATTAAATATATCAGATGAACAATGTTCACAATGGAGAGAATCATTTGTACATAATAGCAATGGTCGAGATAAATTTAGGGAAAAATTACCTCAAAATAAAAAAGTTTCATATTTTGGATTATTAGCTACACCAGATAGAATTGATGGCAATAGTAATCATAATAATTTTCAAATTTCAGCATTATATTGTGAACCATATTTAGATGGTAATGGTAATAGGCAAAGTAAATTTTATCGATTTCCCAATATGTATTATATCGGAGCAGAAAACAAAATTTATAGAATAGGTGACTTTAAAAGAAGAAAAATTCCCGCATTAACAACAGGCAGAAAAGTACATAATAATGTAATGATTCAAGCAGTTGGCAAAGATCCAAACACAGGAAGACAAATTGAAGATGTCGAAGTAGGAAAATATATAAATGGACAATTTGTATTTACTAAAGAACTTAGTCCGACTGACATATCAAGTTTAACAAATCAAACTATTACTAGAGAACCTGGAATATTATCAGAAAGTGTTAGAGAAGCACGAACATTTATATCCAGAATTTTTAATAGGGAGAATGATAGAAATATATAACTTAATTAGGAGAAAAAATGATAGATGTTGATAAAAGATTAGTAGAAGTAGAAACTATTTTAGAAAAATTGGAAACTACTTATAAAAATAAAATACCAAAAGAAATATGGGAATATATAAAACAAAATAAAGATAGTGATTATACGTTTTCTTATAATGATGAAGAACATCTAATGAATCAATCACTAAATATTGATACTGTTGCAATATTAACCTATATAAATATGGAATATTTATTAGATAAAAAACAAAAACAAGAAACAACAGAACTTTTAAAAAAAGATGAAATTTTTTTAGAAAAAAAGAAAAGAGAAAAATATAATCCAGGTGATTTATTTAAAAATAAAAATTCTAAAGTAGAAAAAGCAAAAGAAACTGTTGCTATGGTAGCATATAAAGAATCAATTTTTACAAGAATTAAAAACTGGTTTAAATGGACTTTTTAATAAATAATAGTTATATAGTAAAACAGATTAGTATTTTAGAAAACCTAAGGGGCTGAAGTTGAAAATTGATAGTACCTCGGGTAGCTTAAGTATCTGAGGTTATTTTTATATAAATTGGAGATAAAAAATGAGTGAAAAAGTATATACAATTGAAGAAATAAAAGAAATGATATATGATATATTAAAAAAATATGGAGTTGAGAAAGCATATATATTTGGTTCATATGCAAGAGGTGAAGCAAATAAAAAGTCCGATGTTGATATTATGATAAAAAAAGGAAACTTAAAAACACTTTTGCAATTATCTGCACTTGCTAATGAAATAGAGCAGATATTAAAAAAGCAAATTGATATTGTAATAGAAGAAACATATACAGATGATATACAATATGATAGTGAAACAATAAAACTTGCTAAAAATATATTTTATAATGAAGTAAAGAAAGAGAGATTAAATATATATGAGTAATTTAAATAGAAATTTAACAGTGTTATTACATTAGTAACCATAAACCAACTCTTTTCATATTATATCGAAAGAAAAATATGAGAGGAGTTTATTTTATATGGATTATGAATTAATGATGAATGGAAATGTCAAGATTGGACAAAAAGCACCAGACTTTGAAGCAACTACAACCTTTGGACATGTGAAATTAGAAGATTATCAAGGAAAATGGCTTGTGCTATTTTCACATCCAGGAGACTTTACCCCCGTATGCACAACCGAGATGATAGCATTTACTCGAGCACATACATATTTTAAAGATTTAAATACAGAACTTTTAGGTTTAAGTGTAGATAGTAATTCTTCACATTTAGCATGGGTATATGATATATATTGTAAAACTGGAATAAAAATATCTTTTCCAATTATTGCTGATAGAAATGGAGCAATAGCCAGACAATATGGTATGATTTCAAGTGATATTAGCAATACCGAAACAGTTAGAAATGTGTTTATAATTGACGATAAAGGAATTATACGAACAATTTTAATTTATCCACTAAATGTAGGTAGATTTATTCCTGAAATTATTAGAATTGTTCAAGCACTTCAAGTAGCAGACTGTACAAAACGGTTCTACTGCAGCTAACTGGATGCCAAATCAACCAATAATCGTTCCAGCTCCTCAAAACTTTCAAGCATTAGAGGCTAGAAATGAAGAAATTGAAAAAAATCGAAATGGAATAGCTTGGTATTTGAGCTTTATGGATTAATAGTTTCAGGAGCACGTGCCTTGAAACCATTAACCATAACAGTTGAATTTTGAGGTAAAATTTGGTATAATAGAATAGAAATTAATTGCAAAAAGAAAAGGGGAACGAAAAATGGATAGAATGAAAACACTTCTAATTTATTTATTAATATTAATTGGAATATTTGTACTTTCCGATTTTCTAATCAATGTGGGGTTAAATTCTAGTTATAAAGATATAGAAAGAAAAGATAATAATTCACAAATAACTGTATATCAAGCACAAGCAACTTATGTTAACGGAAGAATTAGAGGAATAATAGAAAATACGGATGGTAATATCAAAGATAAATATTTAAAAGTTGAACTATATTCTCCAAGAGATGTATTTTTAGGAAAGACATATTTAGAAATTCAAGATTTAGAAAAAGGAGAGACACAGCCATTTGAGTTATTTTTTAAAGCAGAAGGAGTACAATCTTATAAAATGGAAATAGTTCAAGAAAAAGAGGGAGGAGCGGAATTAGAAATTTTGCCAGAAGAATGGAGCAAACCACAAATTATTGTAGCAACTATGTTGACACTTTTAATTTTATGGTAAATATAAAAAGAAGGGTTACTTAAAAAGTAACCTTTTTAAATTTTTGGATGCACATATAAAGTTTTGTAGTTGTTATAAATAACAAAACCAGGTTTTGCTCCATTAGGCTTTTTTACATATCTTACTTCACAAAAATCAACTGGCACATTAGAAGAATTTTTTGCTTTACTATGGTATGCAACTATTTCAGCACATTTTAATAAAGTATTGTCATCTAGTTGTTTATTAGATTGAACTTGCAGAATAGCATGGCTTCCATGAATATCTTGAGTATGAAACCATAAGTCTGATTTCTTTGCATATTTTAAAGTTAAATAATCATTTTCTTTATTATTCCTTCCAACTAACAAAGTATATTCATTAACAGTATATTTATGAGGATTAAAAGACACATTTTTATTCTTAGTAAGAGTAGATTTTTTTACTTTATTTTTTTGTTGTTTTTGATATTTTTGAGTTTTTTCTTTGAAGATAACGTTTTCTGAAATTTCTGCAAAAATTTCAGATACATCTTCAGTAGAAGTACAATTTTCTAATTCATATATAATGCTTTCAATATAATTTAATTCTTGTAAAGTATCATTTTTTTGAGTAGTTACAATTTCTAAAGTATTTTTTAATTTATGATATTTTTTAAAAAAACGTTTAGCATTAATAGCAGGAGTATATCTATTATCTAATGGAATTGTAATTGGTTGATTGTTTTCATAATAATTTTCAAGAGTAAGCTCATTTTGGTTTTCATTTTTTATTTTATATAAATTTGCTGTAATTAATTCTCCATATAATTGATATTTGTCCATATCTTCGCAAGATTGTAACTTTTCATCTATATGAAAAAGGCGTTTTTGATATTTTTTTAGTTGTTCTAAAATCATTTTTAAAATGCTATCACGATAGATTTTAAATTCTTCTGCTGATTCTTTGGCATAGTAAAAATCATCAAGGAAAAAATTTAAGTGAAAAGAATTAGTAGAGGAATCTTCTTTAGTTAAGAAATAATCTTTTTTCTTGCTATTTATTATATCAAAATGTAAATTGTCATTATCAGTAGAAAATATAATTTCCTGTATATAATTATATAATTTTTCTAGCTGAGAAGAAGTAACCCCAGTTATAGATAGCAAATTGATAGATGCTTCTAAAAAAGACTTACTAATTCCATTAAAAGTATTACTAATGATAGTAGCAAGTTCCGATACTTTTTGAGTTTTTGGAAGCTTTTCATAAAAATCTTGAAAGCAAGTACAATCTAAAAAATTATATTTATTAGTGGTAGGTAGTTTATATTGTACATGAGGAACGATATTTCGATTGCTATCTTCTTGATAAATATGTCTTAAACTGTCAATAACTATATTTTGTTCATCTAATAAAATGATATTACAATGTTTGCCCATTAATTCAACAACTAATCTTTTTGAGATAATATCATCAACATCGTCAAAACCTTCGAAATCAATAATTACAATTCTCTCTAAATCATTTGTAATAATATTTTTAATATGTAATCCTAATAAGTGTTTGCGAAGCACCATACAAAAGTTAGGTGCAACTTTTGGGTTTGGTTTAGCATGAGTAGTTAAATGAATACGATAATTTTGTGCATCAATACAGATATTTAACAAATAGTTGCAGCCTTCTAAATAAAAGCCTAATAAAACAGTATTTTTGTTAGGCTGAAAGATTTTATCAATTCTTGCTCCAGATACGTTTTGTAGCTCTGAAGCAATTGCTTTTGTTACAATTCCATCAAATGCCATAATTGTCTCCTTTTTTGTAATTTGAAACTAGTATATCATACAGTGAGCTATATTTGCAACATTTTTTCGCTCTGTGTCTTGAAAAGAAATGAAAAAGATGATACAATATTAAAAAAATTTTAGGAGGTAAACATGAAAACATTACTAAAAAACGGAACATTAATTGATTACAAAACAAACACATTCGAAAAAACAGACATTTTAATAGAAAATGATATGATAAAAGAAATAGCAAAAGAAATATCTAAAGATGTAGACAAAACAATTGATTGTACTAATTTTTATATTATACCTGGAATGATTGATATGCACTGCCACCTAAGGGAACCTGGATTTGAGCATAAAGAAACAATCGAAACAGGTAGCAAAAGCGCCGTTTGTGGTGGTTTTACTACAATTTGTCCAATGCCAAATACAAAACCAACACCAGATAGCGCTATTGTTTTGCAAAAAATTATAGAAGAAGCAAAAAGAGTAAATTTGTGTAATGTTCTTCCTTATGCTTCTGTATCTAAAGGCGAAAAGGGAGAAGAATTAGTAGACTTTGAAGAATTAAAAAAAGCAGGAGCAATTGCTTTTTCTGATGATGGTATGCCAGTAGTAAATAGCAAAATGATGAGGCAAGCAATAATAGAAGCAGATAAATTAGGAACTTTTGTATCATCTCATTGTGAAGAAAAGTCAGTATCTGCTGGAGCAATTCAAGCGGGAAAAGTAGCAGAACAATTAGGTGTAGAAGGCGTACTACCTGAAGCAGAAGAAATTATGGCAGCAAGAGAAATTGTAATATCTGAAACAAACAATGTAAGAGCACATATATGCCATATTAGTACAAAAACAACTAAAAATATGGTAAGAGATGCTAAAAAAAGAGGAGTAAAAGTTACTTGCGAAACCTGTCCACACTATTTCACTTTTACTGTAGAAGAAGTTTTAAAATCAGGTGTTAATGCTAAAATGAATCCTCCATTAAGAGAAGAAAAAGATAGAAAAGCAATTATTGAAGGACTAAAAGAAGGAACCATAGATGCTATCATAACAGATCATGCACCACATGCAGAAGAAGAAAAAGACCAAGGTTTAGCAAAAGCTCCAAATGGTATTATTGGTTTTGAAACAGCCTTACCAGCAGAAATTATGAATTTGATTGACACAGGAGACTTAACTTATTTAGATTTAGTAAGGTTAACTTCTTACAACCCAGCTAAGTTGCTAAAAATAGATAGAGGAAGTATAGAAGAAGGAAAAGTAGCAGACATTACTATATTTGACCCAAATGAAACTTATACATATACAAAAGAAATGATTGTATCAAAATCAAAAAATAGCCCATTTATTGGAAAACAACTAAAAGGAAGAGTACAATATACTATTGTAGGCGGAAGAATTGTATACGAAAAGGAGATAAAATAGATGAATGCAATTGACAAATTAATAGAAAAAATCAAGCAAACTAATAACCCAACTGTAATAGGATTAGACCCAAGATATGAAATGTTACCCAAATGTGTAACAAGCAAATACTCCCAAGACTTAGAAGGGGTAAGCAAAGCAATCATAGAATTTAACAAAACACTAATTGATGCAACTTATGATATTATACCAGCTGTAAAGCCGCAAATAGCATTTTATGAAATGTATGGTATTCCAGGAATGAATGCATTTAAAGAAACTTGCGAATATGCCAAATCAAAAGGAATGATAGTAATTGCCGACAGCAAAAGAGGAGACATCGGTTCAACTGCTACGCGGATATTCCAATGCATTTTTAGGAAGAACTAACATAGGAGAAAAACAAGAAGCAATTTATGACGTAGACTTTGTTACTGTAAATCCTTACATGGGAACAGACTGCGTAAAGCCATTTATAGAAGATTGCAAAAAATATGATAAGGGAATTTTCATCTTGGTAAAAACATCTAACCCATCATCAGGAGAATTACAAGATTTAAAATTAGAAAATGGACAAGAAGTATATAATCAAGTAGCACAATTAGTAGAAAAATGGGGAGAAGAACTAAGAGGCGTAAATGGCTATAGCAGTATAGCGGCAGTAGTAGGAGCAACATATCCAGAACAACTACAACAAATAAGAACAACAGCTCCACACACATATTTCCTAATACCTGGTTATGGAGCACAAGGAGGCAAAGCAGAAGACATAGCCCTTGGATTTGACGCCAATGGACTAGGAGGCATAATCAACGCTTCAAGAAGCCTAATGTGTGCTTATAAATCAGAACAATGGAAAAACCAATTCACAGAAGAACAATATGCAGATGCTACTAGGCAAGAAGCATTAAGAATGAAAGACGACCTAAGATGTGCCATTTGGGACAGGCACTAACGATACATCGATGTACCATTTGGGACAGGCACTAACGATACATTGATGTACTTTTTGGGACAGGTTAAGGAATTAAAAAATATATGAAAAGAGGAGGAAACCAATGCCAGAGTTATTATTAGCAGAATTAGTAAAGAAGGAAAAATTAAAACCAGATATTTTTAAGTTTAGTGTAAAAGCACCTAATATAGTAAAAAATTCAAAACCAGGAAATTTTGTTGAGATAAGGGTAACTGATACAACAGAGCCTTTTTTAAGGAGACCAATCAGTATTTATAATTTAAATAGGGAAGAAGGAATTTTAGAATTTATTTTTCAAGTTAGGGGAAAAGGTACTGATATTTTGGCTAAGAAAGAAGTAGGTTCGCAAATTGATATAATTGGTCCATTAGGATATGGAACGTTCCAATATGAAAATTACCAAAACCTAGCAATTATTGGTGGAGGAATTGGTGTATTTCCTTTATATGAATTAGCAAAATGTGCTAAAAAATCAAATAAAAGTGTTAGTACATATTTAGGATTTAGAAATAAAGATTTTGTAGTATTAGAAGAAGAATTTAAAAATGTATCAGACAATATGGTTTTAACGACAGATGATGGTAGTTATAGCCAAAAAGGATTTGCAATTCAATTTTTGGAAAAAGATATAGAGGATGGAAAAGTAGATTCTATTTATGCTTGTGGACCATTACCAATGCTTAAGGCTGTTCAAAAATTAGCTAAAGAAAAAAATATTCCATGCCAAATATCTTTAGAGGAAAAAATGGCTTGTGGAATTGGTGCATGTTTGGGATGTGCTGTAAAAACAGCTAAGAGTCCAGAAGATGCCCCAGAATATTGGCATGTATGCAAGGCAGGGCCAGTATTTAATAGTCAAGATGTAGAGATTTAAACAAACCAAAATAATAATAGAAAAGGGAATGGGGGATTAAAGAAGATGAATACACAAATAAATTTTGCAGGAATTAAAATGAAAAATCCAGTAACAGTAGCATCTGGAACATTTGGTTATGGAAGAGAGTATAGCAATTTTTTCGATTTAAGCAAATTAGGAGGGATTATCACTAAAGGAACATCTCTAAAACCTAGAAGTGGAAACAAGCCATCTAGGGTTTGTGAAACAGCAAGTGGAATGTTAAACAGTATAGGACTTCAAAATCCAGGAGTTGAATATTTTGCACAAAATGATTTACCATTTCTTAGAAGATTTGATACAGCAATCATTGTCAATGCTTGTGGAAGTAGCGTTGATGAATATGTAGAACTTTGCAAAATATTAAATACTTTGGATATTGACGGAGTTGAATTAAATTTATCTTGTCCAAATGTTAAGGAAGGATGTATGGCTTTTGGAAATACTTATAAAGGAGTAAGAAAAGTTACAGAAGAGGTAAGAAAAGTTCTAGATAAGCCATTGATTGTTAAGTTAACACCAAATGTTACAGACATTGCTTCTATTGCAAAAGCAGTAGAAGATGGAGGAGCAGATGGAGTATCATTAATAAATACATTATTAGCAATGAAAATAGATGTAAATAGTAAAAAGCCTGTACTTGCTAATAACATGGGAGGACTTTCTGGTCCTGCTATTAAGCCAGTAGCTGTTCGTATGGTATATCAAGTAGCACAAGCAGTAAATATTCCAATACTTGGTATGGGGGGAATTATAAATGGAGAAGATGCTATTGAATTTATGCTAGCAGGTGCAAATTGCATTTCTATTGGAGCAGGAAACTTTATGAATCCATATACAAGTGTAAATACAGTAATTGGTATAGAAAATTATATGAAAAAGCATAACATAGAAGATATTAATACAATTGTAGGAGCAGTAGAAATGAATTAAGAAGGGAAATTTGAAAACATGGATAGAACACAAACAAGAAAAATTATGGTAGGAAATGTAGCAATTGGTGGTCAAAATAAAGTAGTTATACAATCAATGTGTAATACGAAGACAAAAGATGTTGAAGCAACAGTCAACCAAATTATAGAGCTAGAAAAAGCAGGATGCGAAATTATTAGAGTAGCTTGTTTAGACAATGAAGATGCCAAAGCAATTGGTAAAATAAAAGAACAAATTCATATTCCTATTGTTGCAGATATCCACTTTGATTATAGAATTGCCTTAGATGCAATTGAAGCTGGAGTAGATAAAATTAGAATTAATCCAGGAAATATTGGGTCAGAAGAAAGAGTAAAAGCAGTAGTTGATAGTTGCAAAAGTAAGCATATTCCTATTCGAATAGGAGTAAATTCTGGTTCTCTGGAAAAGGATTTGTTAGAAAAGTATGGCAAACCAACAGCTCGGAGCTATGGTAGAAAGTGCAAAAAGACATGTGGAAATTTTAGAAAAATTAGATTTTTATGATTATGCTATTTCTTTAAAAGCTTCTAATTTAGACTTATGCATTGAAGCTTATGAACAGGCTTCTAAAGAATTTGATTGTCCACTTCATCTAGGAATTACAGAAAGCGGAACTGAGTTTAGTGGAACTATTAAATCTAGTATTGGGCTAGGAGTTTTGTTAAGACAAGGAATTGGCGATACGATTCGAGTTTCTCTTTCAGATGACCCTGTAAAAGAAATAAAAGTAGCTAAAGAAATTTTAAAAGATTGCAATTTATATCATGATTCTCCTACATTAATTTCTTGTCCTACCTGTGGAAGAACGCAAATCGATTTAATTCCAATTGCTAAAGAAATGGAAGCTTTTTTGCAAACGATAAAATCCAATATTACTGTTGCTGTTATGGGGTGTGCAGTTAATGGACCAGGAGAAGCAAAAGAAGCGGACATTGGAATAGCAGGAGGAGTTAAAGAAGGTCTTTTATTTAAAAAAGGAGAAGTTATAAGAAAAATAAAACAAGAAGATATGGTAGAAGAACTAAAAAAAGAAATTAAGAATATGATAGGATAGGAAGGAATTTCAAAGTAATGGAAATAATAGTGGGGAAAACAGCAGGTTTTTGCTATGGAGCGCAAAGAGCTGTTGAAGGTGCAATCAAAGAAGCCCAAAAAAGTGAAGGTAAAATTTATTGTTTAGGAGAAATTTTGCATAATAAACAAGTAATAGAGAGATTAGCAAAATTAGGAGTGCAGTGTGTTGAAACTTTGGAAGAAACAAAAGGGACTACTTTAATTCGTGCACATGGTGTTCCTAAGGAGATATATGAAGAAGCTAAAAAAATGAATATCAATTTGAAAGATTACACATGTCCAAATGTTCTAAAAATCCATGAAATAGCGGAACAATTTAAAGAACAAGACTATTTTATTTTTCTACTTGGTTCAAAAAAACATCCTGAAAATATTGGAACTCTAAGTCATTGTGGAAAATATTATTGTGTAATAGAAAAAGAAGAAGATGTTGAAGAGGCTATAAAACAATTAAAAGCTTCAAATAAAAATAAGGCACTTCTAATATCACAAAGTACCTTTAGCTTAGAAAAATTCGAGAAAATAAAAGAAATATTGCAAAACAAAATAGACAAAAAAACTACTTTTGTAATAAAAAACACTATTTGTAAGGCTACAGATGTAAGACAAAAAGAAACAGAAGAATTATCTAAAGTAGTAGATACTATGATTATTATTGGAGGAAAAAATAGCTCTAATACTAGAAAATTATATGAAATTGCAAAAAGAAATTGCAAAAATACAAACTTAATAGAAACAGCAAAAGAATTAGAAATAAATAAAAATGCAAAAAAGATAGGCATTATGGCAGGAGCATCAACTCCAAAAGAGAGTATAGAAGAAGTAGTAGCATATTTAAAAAAATAAACCATATTTTATATGGTTTATTTTTAATGTAAAATTAATTTGCTTTTTCTTCTACTCCATAATATTGTGATTTTCCAAATCCAAGAATTAAATAAGTAACAAAAGGTACCATAATCATAGCAACACTAAGACCAGTAGAAGCTCTAAATGCTTTCATTAAATTGATTTTTTGGTATAAACCGATAGCTGATAATGCAATTCCAGCAAACCAATTCACTATTGGAATTAATAATGCAATATATACAAATACAAGATATGGTGACATACCAGAGATTTTATATAAAATTGCCATATTGTAAAAAGGTATAAGTGATTTCCAGCCTTTTTCGCCAGCTTTTGTGAACACTTTCCACATACCAATAATTTGTAATATTGCTATAACAATTACTGCTAAAAGGATTATACCAAAGAATGTTACAAGAAATGTAGCATAAGCTGTACCCATTGAATCAAGTGATGCTGTAGAAGAAGTACCATAAGTATTTAAAGAATTGTAATAATCAGATCCCATTATCTTTTTCCCCCCTTTTTATTTTTAACAATATTAGTATCCCATAATCAAGCAAAAAAGTCAATAAAAAAACAAAAATCGACAAAAAAATACTGATGTACCAAATGGGACAGGCACTAATGATACATCAATGTATCATTAGTGCCTGTCCCATTTGATACATCTATGTGCTTTTTGGGACGGGTTTATATGTTTGGGATATATAGATAAAAAGTAAGTATAAACTGGGTGGTATTGAGTTACACACATGATAAATTGTGTATACAACAAAAAATAATAAAAAAGTCGAAAAAAGTATTGCAAAATAATAGTAAAATATGGTATATATAATTATAAACAATATACCTATAACACGACATAATGCTATTTAAAAGTTATGGGAAAAACCAAAAGAAAAAGGGGGAAGAAGTATATGCAAGAGACAAAAGAAAAACAACAAGAAAAAAACAAAAGAGGAGGTGAAAAAAGAAAATGAAAAACAAAGAAAAGAAAATGATACTAATATTAGTTGCAATAACAGCAATAGCAATAATAGGATTATTAATAATTAAAGGAAGCAAAGACAATAAGGAAGAAGAAAACACAGCACCCAAAGAGGAATTTGTAAATGTATTAGAAGATGGAACACAACTAAACACAAGTAGTAAATTGCATGAAACAAAGAAATTTGAAGGAATGGAAATAAGCAATTTCCAATTAACAGAAAAAGAAAATGTAACATTATTATTAGGAACAATAACAAATACAACAGAAACAAAACAAGGTGGCTATCCAGTAGATATAAAAGTTGTAGATAAGCAACAACAAGAAATAGCAACAGTAGGAGCGTATATGCCACCATTAGAAGCAGGACAAAGTGCACAGCTAAGTGCGAATGCAACAGCAGATTTTGCAAATGCGTATGATTTTACAATAAGTAGGAAAAATTAAAAATAAGGAAGTGAGATGCAAGAGATGAAAAGGATAAAACAAAAGGAAAGAGGAATAACATTAATAGCATTAGTAATAACGATAATTGTTTTGTTAATTTTAGCAGCAGTAAGTATTGCGACATTAACAGGAGAGAATGGAATTTTAACAAAAGCAAATAAGGCAGCAGAGGCACAGAAAAAAGCAGAAGTAGAAGAAAAGGTAAAAGTAGAAGTATTAGGAAGTTATGATGATGATGGGAAATTTCAAATGGAAACACTAAAAGAGAACTTAGAAAAGCATTTAGGAGTAACTTCAATAACAGACAATGCAGATGGAAGTATAAGTTTTGTATTAGATGGATATGACGTAACAGTAAAAACAGATGGAACAGTAGAAGTTGGAGATAAAGGAGAAGAAGAAAAAGAGCAAGCACCACCACAATTACAAGAAAGTGATATACACATAGAATACGACAAAACAGATTGGACTCCAGGACCAGTGACAGTCACAATAACAGTGAAGAAAGAAGAGCTAAAAAGCTATAGATTAGAATATTCAACAAATAGAAATCCAGAATGGCAAGAATACACAAATTCATTTGAAGTAGAAGATAATAATACAGAAATATATGCAAGATTAGTTAATAGTATAGGAGAAGGAGAAAAATACACAGCAGGAAAAATAACTATAATAGATAAAGAAGCGCCACAAACTGTAACAATATCCAAAGGAGAACAAACAACAAAAGGTGTAACAATAAATGTAGAAGCAACAGATGCACCAGAAAATGCAGATAATACAAGCGGAAGTAGTGGAATAAAGAAATATTATTTTAGTAGTGATGGAGGAAACAGTTGGTTACCAGAAGGAGGAAAAGAACAAGAAGGAGGACAAATAAGTTATGAAGTTTCAACTCAAGGATTAACAGAAGGAACACATACAATTAAAGTAAAGGCAGAAGATAAAGCAAAAAATAGTAAAGAGTCAGATAATACTATACAAGTAGAAATAAAAAGCAATTATTTAGGATGCTATGTAGATTTAGATGAAAATATAGGAAATGGACCAGAAGGAATAATCTATGCAGATTTAGCAGAAAGTAAAGAAGGAGATTGGAATAAGGAAGATGAAGATACTGCTGGATATGCATATACAAAAGAAACAAAAGAATTAAAAGCTTATGTAATAGGAAACAAGGTTCAATCTGCTAACTTTAATAATCAAGAAAGAGAAATATTATCATTAAAAAATGGAACAAGTGGAGCAAGTAGATTTTATGTAATGGCATTAGAAGATATAAGTAAAGATACTTATTATTGGTATCAAAATGCAATAGGTCTTGACAATTTAGTATCAGGAAGTAGTAACGATTTTGGACAAGGAAAACAAAAAACTACAGATATGATAAACCGTTGGACTGAAGATAAATACGGAGCAAAAAATACAGAGCAAGACTTATGGGGGGTAATACAAAAAAGGGAAATTAAAAATAAATATGGAAAAGATTGGTTTGTGCCATCAAAATCTGAATTGTCAGCATTTGCAGATATGCTAGTTACAATTTTCAAAGTAAATAATAGTAGTCTTTATTCTGAATATGGCCTACAAGACTATTACTTGTCGTCTTCACAGTACTATGCCTTTGTTTCGTGGTATGCGGATTTTAGTGCTGGTATAATGGATAAATACAAATGTGCTTATGAAAAATTCGGTTATGTACGTATGAGCACGATGTTTTAATTATATATAGTAAGATATTGTACAATATCATTTATTAATTTGCTTTAATACAAGGTATTAAATAATACCTTGTATTTTTTGTGAAAAATAGGTAAAAAGAAAATGGTAATTTATAAAGGAGAAGTTTGTATTGAAAAAGAAAATAATATTAATAATTGCAGTAGTTTTTATAGTAATAATATCCTTTGTTGTTTATAACTTCATTAAAAATGATGATTTTGTATCATATACAAATAAAGAATATGATGGAAGTTATAAAGATATTACAAATTATGTAAGGAACGGAGATAGCTATCAAGGAGTAATAACCGAAATAAATTCTGATAATATAATTTTTGAAAATCAGTCAAAAAACGAAAAATATTTAATGGATATCAATAGTAATTTCCAATATGTAAATGGAAGGACAAACGAAGAATTAAATATTAATGATATAAAAGTAGGATATTATATAGATACATTTCCGTACGAATTGTCAAATGTTATTGCTATATTAAGCAACATAAAAGGCGAAGAATTAAAAAAAGAATTGATTAAAAATCTTTCTTTAAAAGAATCTTACCTTCTTAAGCCTGTAGCAGAAGTCAAAGAGTTAAATATAATCAATGAAAATAAAGCGATTTTAACTATAAACATTGTTGATTTAGTAGAAGACTATAATGCAGATAGTGAGTTCGAAATGCAGATAGAACTTAAATCAAATACAGTCACAGATTGGAATGGTAGAGGAGAAGAGTTACTCGGTGATGTATCGAAGCTAAAAGATGTAGCATTAGATTTTATAAGTGTAAGACTAGATGAGAATACAATTAACAATGAAATCCCTGTAGCTACGTGGTTTATACCTACTCTTGTCAATTAATTTTCTGTTTAGCAAGTGAATATTTACAATTACTTGCTTTTTTGATATACTATTTATCAAACTGAAATAACAAATATAGAAAGAAGAAAAATATGAATATATGTATTATTGGAAAAAATTCTAAAATTGCAAGAGTAATAGAAGATTCAGAAATTGGAGAAAATAATTATATAGTAAAATGTAGTCAAAGAGAAAAAAGTAAATTCAATGAGCTTAGTTTGAGTGATACTATTATATACTTAGTATCTGATACAAGAACAATGCCAAAAATGAATGAATATGTGGAATATATATATTCCAATTGCTTTTTATTGGCTGATTTTATTACAAAAAATGAAAATAATATTAAAGATAAACAATTTATATATTTTTCATCTGCAAAAGTATATAATATTTTTAAAGATAAAGAAAATTATACAGAACAAGATGATATACAAGATAATTCCTATTATTATGAATTATTGAAATTTGCTAAAAAAATAATTAATATTTCTATGTGTGATAATCAACAAGCAAAGGAAAGTATAAAAAAAGAAATATTACCAGAATTTTTAAAATTACCTAGAATAGAGGAATATTATCCAATATATGAGTATTGCAAAATTATATCAGAGGTAATAGTTCACTTGTTATTAAAAAAAGCATATATATTAAGACCAACATATTTATATGGAATAGAGGAAGATAAAAATATAATATATGATTTAATAAAAAGGGCTTTTCAAGGCAAGAAAATAGAATTAACAACAGCAAAAAAAGATTTTGTCAGTTATGGAGTACTAATAAAACTACTTAATATGCTCATAACAAAGAATGAAAACAATATTCAAGTAGTAAATGTATCTTCAAATAAAAATATAGATAATGAACAGCTAAAGTATTTTATAGAATCAATAGGAGAAATAATAGGCAAAGAAGTAGAAGTGCAAAATATTGAAAAATGTAATAAAGAATATAATGTATCTAATGAGCTACTAATAAAATATCTGAAAAATGAATATATATTAGAAAAATTTGATGAAAATATAAGGAAAATAATCTATAATTACTACATAAAAGAAGTTGAGAATTTGGAAATAGTCAAGGAATATATAGGAGGATCTTATGCAAAAGTGTATTTGGTAAAGGATGGCAATAAGAAATTTATATTAAAAATAAGTATAGGAAATGGAGCTACTAATGGCAATATAAAACTTAAAAGCGAAGCACTGCAAATAAATGAAATGAAAAAAATATTGGATAAACAAAATATAAAATGTTTGCCTAAAATTTATGAAATAAAAGAATATTCTAATTCTACTTTTATAAAAGAAGAATATATAGACGGAAAAACTATTTCAGATTACATATATGAAAAAAATACTGATGAAAGTCTAGTAGAAAGTGAAATAAAAAAATGTGCAATTTATTTTTATCAATTTATATTGAAGATACAATAACACATAAAAACAATATGCTAGAAAATGGTATTATTAGAGCTAAAAATAGACTTGAGAAAGTGAAAGAAACAAATTATATAGCTGACTACTTTAAAAATGTAATTACTTTTGATAAAATTATGGTAAATAATGTCGAATACAAAAATTCATTGTATTTGCTAGAAGAAATATACAAGAAATATAAATCGAAATTCGAAAATATGTTAGGATTATGCTTAAGTGGAGATATTATTTTGGATAATGTTATTATTAAAGAAAACAACCAGTATATAATTGATTCTCGAGGAGAGAATCTAGTATGGACTAATGATAAACCTTATTTTGATCCATATTATGACTGTAGTAAGATATTGTTTTATTTCTATGGGTGGAAGTCAATACGAGAAGAAAGGTTTGAGTTAAAAACGACAAGATATGATATGAAAAATGCCAATAGTTATATAAGTTTTACTGATGCAAAGAAGAAAATACTACATAGAATGTCTAAAGTATCAATAGAAGAATTTTTAAAATTTAAGCCTTATATAAATAAAAATGAGAGTGATGATGTCTTTATAGATAAATTAAATTTACTAGCAGGTATTCACTTTTTATCAGATACATACCCAAGAATAGTAGGGGCAGGAAATAGAATAAAACAATGTTATGCAGAATTTTTAATGGGAACAATTATAATAAATAAGATATATGAAAAAATAATGAAAGAGTGGGAATAATTAAATGATTTTAGAAGATACACAAAAAGAATTAGCTATTGAAACATTAACTGAATATATAAATATACTTAATAAAGAAGAAAGATATAGAGAGCAAATTAAAGAAGTTAAGATATTAAGGGATAATTTAATTAATAAAAATAGGAAGGAAATAAGAAAAATATTGAATGAATATAATAATAAAATAAAACAGTATAATAGTAATGGATATTTAGAGGGGTAAAGTATGGAATATGATATAATGAAAAATGTTGTGATTGAAGGAAAAACACCTGTTAAACAGCCAAATGTTCAATATGTAGTAGGACAAACTGGTAGTGGAAAAACATCTTTAATGTATGAGATGCAACATGATGATTATGTTATAATAGATAATGATTTGTGGAGAGGATACTATCCTAATTATAGACAAATAATAGCTAAATATCATACTGACGAAGTTCCAGAAATTATGAAAACAATGAAAAAATGGCGAAATAGACTAATTCAGGAGTTAACTTTAAAGCATTATAACTTATTAATACATACATCTATGACAAATGTAAATGAAATAAATGAGCAAGTTCAAACATTTATAAGTGAGGGCTATAGTGTTTCAGTAATTGCCATTGCCTGTAATATGTATGTAAGCAAATTAAGATGCTGTATGAGATATATAGAAAGTGTATTATGGTAAAGGATATGGAAGATATGCAGATGATCACGATACTGTATATAGCTTGCTTCCAAGTAGTTTAGGTCAAGTTTTAAGGAGAGGAGGAATAATTGATGTAAAAATATGTGATTATGAACATAATGTTGTGGGTACTAATAATGCAAATAATGTTAACGAAATAATACAACAATTTAATAATATACGAGAAAGTGCATTACCACGAAACCAATTATTAGAAATGACCTTAATATGTAAAAAATTAATAGAACGAATAAATTGTAACAAAGAAAAATTTACAAATGATATGTATGCTATAATCATGAGTGAATTAAATAATATATTAAAAGAAATAAATAAAAGTAAAGGAGAAATTGAAATATGAAAAGAGCAATTATTTTTGATGTGTATGGAACACTAATTTCAACTGGAAATGGGTCAGTTACAGCAGCAGGAGAAATTCTAAAAAAGATTAATGTAGATATGGAACCAAAAATATTTTATAAAAAATGGAAAGAATTTCATAAACAACAAATGAATGAAATGCAAGAATTTGTAACAGAAGAAGTTGTATTTGAAAATGATTTAAAGATGTTATATGAATTTTATAATATAAAAGGTAATTATAAAGAAGATGTAAAAATAATGCTGGATACATTAGATAAAAGAAAAGCATTTGATGAAACGAATGAAGTTTTAAATAAACTATCTGAAAAATATAAAATTTATGTAGGTTCAACAACAGATACAGACCCTTTAATGACAAATATAAAAAATAACAATATGAAATTTGATGGAATTTACACATCTGAAAGTCTAAAAGAATACAAACCTCATAAAGCATTCTATACAAAGATTTTAGATGATATAAAATTAAAAGTAGAAGAAGTTGTATTTGTGGGAGACTCATTGGTAGAAGATGTAAAAGGACCTCAAAGTGTAGGTATATATTCTGTATTACTAGATAGAAAAGGCAAGTATACAGAAGAAGAAAAGAATGTAGCGGATGCAGTAATCACTGATTTGACAGGACTATATGATGTAATGAGAAAGTTATAAAGACAATAAGGAGAAAATTATTCATAAAAATAATGTAAAATTTAATATAGTTTTAAGAAACATTATATATGATTTAATAAAATATTTATATAGGAGGAATCAAAAGTGAAAGATAAAATAATATTTTTAATTATTGGTATTTTAATAGGTGCTATTATTACAACAGGTGGATTTTTAATTTATAATAAATCATTAAGTAATAATGTGGCTCAACCTGAAATGATGCAAATGAATGGAAATGGACAGATTGGGCCACCTTCTAATGACAATATGGGAGAACCACCTGCAAAACCAGATGGAGAAAATGGAGAAGAACCACCTGCAAGACCAGAAGATTTAAATAGTAATAATACTATCAATTAGGAGGAAAATATGAAAAAAAGTACAATAATTGAAATTATAATCATTATAATTCTTGCAGTTATTTTAGGAATATTATTGAAATATACAATAGATGTTATAAATGAAAATCATTCAAATAATATGATAAATGGTCAAGAAATGCAAAAACCAAACGGAGAAATGCAGGGTGGAATGAATGGAACAAATAGTAGTTCTATTTCTTATTCTGCCTCTAAAGAGATAACAGAAGATACAACGATAGAAGATGGAGAATATTTATCAGAAAAAGCAGATGAAAATGCACTCTTAATAAATGGAGATATTGATGTAGCAATTTCTAATATTGAAGTAAATAAAACAGGAGATTCTGATGGTGGAGATAATACAAGTTTTTATGGTACAAATTCAGCAATATTATCAAAAAGTGGAGCAAATCTTACTCTAAAGGGTATAAAAGTAAATACAAATGCTACAGGAGCAAATGGAGTATTTTGTTATGGAGGTAGTGCTACAACAAATAATTCTTCTAATGATGGAACAGAAGTAACTATTAGTGATTCTACAA
>CANQTZ010000010.1 GCA_947626865.1 uncultured Clostridia bacterium | reverse complement strand
AAAGCAATATGTTGAACCAAAAGAATTATCAAAACATATAAGTTCAACAAATGGATATGTTTATGTTCTTTTATGTGGAAAAGGGAAATGTAAAAATGTAAGATTGCACAAATTAGTAGCAGAAGCTTTTATACCAAATCCAGAACATAAAGAACAAGTTAATCATATTGACGGAAACAAAAGAAACAATTGTGTGAATAATTTAGAATGGTGTACTCAAGATGAAAATATGGCACATTCATACAAAATAGGTCTACGAGATAAATCAAAAATGGCTGAAAATATGCGACAATTAGGAAGAAATTCCAAAGGCAAACAAGGTCATCATATAAGAAATATTTTACAAATAGATAAAGAAACTAATAAAGTATTAAGAGAATGGAGATGTATCTTAGATGCATCGAAGGAACTTAATATAAGTAACACATCAATACAAAATGCTTGTACTAAAAGAAGTAAAACAGCAGGAGGATATAAATGGAAATATAAGGAGGATAAAGATGAATAGATATGACATACAAGTTCGGCGATAGAGTTATATATAGAGTATCTGGCGAAACAATAGAAACGTTAGTAGCGGACAATGAAGACGTTAATAATATACAAGAAAATAGATTAGAAATCCTAAAAATAGAACGACCAAAATATGAAATAGTAGAAGAAAAGAAAGAATTATTGACAGAACAAGAAAAAGAATTTTTGAAAATTTATATGCAAGTTTTTGGTTTTAAAATTACAGAATTAGAAAAAGAAAATAATAGATTATTTATTTGGGATATGGGTTCAAATTATGTAATTGAAATAGACGAAAGCGTATTTAAAAATTTAGAGGAAGAAAAAAGCTATACTTTGAAAGAACTAGGATTGGAGGAAAACTAAATGGAAGAAGACGAAAAAAGAAACATAGAAAGATGTATATGTGATATAGAAGATAAGCTAATAGCAATAAAAAACGAAATTAAATTAAACAAACCACATAAATATTACATATTAGAGAAAATAGAGCCGATTTTGAACGATGCAAAATGTATAAAAAGTATTTGCGACAATGAAGAAGAAATCAAACAATTAAAACAAAAAATTTTAGGAAGGTTAAGAGGAGATTAAATGGAAGAATATAAATTGTGCTATATAGATAATAACAAGGCGTGGTTTACTAATAATTTCGAGAAACAATGGGGAGATGATTGGGACGATAGACCTTATGAATGCAATGCAGGTTATCCGTATGAGAATTGGTATGAAGAAATACCTCATGAACCACAAATTTATAAAAAGGAATATAAAGAACATAAAATAAAATTGAAAACGTTATATTTTGAAACTGAAGATTGGTTCGAGAAAAAGCCTTGTGATATGGGAAATTTTTCAATAGAAGATATAAACAAAAAATCAGTAGCTTGGTTGCATACAGATAATTATAACATTTTTGCTGGGACAACATATGAAGAATTTATAAGAGTTATAAAAGAAAACGGTGGAAAAGTATTTATAGAACAGGGAAAAGGCTAATTGTTAAGATAGAAGTAAATAATTTTAAGTAGGAGGAGAAATAATGTGATATCTGGATTGGAAAAAATATTAAATTATTTAGTAAATAATAAAATATACTATACTCAAATATGTGATATTATAATTGCATATAAAGGTACAAAAGAAGATACATACAATGATAAAAGGCAAATATTTGAAATTCAAAGAAAGGTGGAATAACTGTGAATGAAGATAAAATGGAATTAGAAGAAGCAATAAAAGAATTAGAAAGTTTAAGTCCAAGCGAAAATGCAATAAAAACAGTATTACAAGAATTAGAAGATAAAGATATTGAAATTCATAAATTGAAACAATCAAATGCGGAAACAGCATTTAGAATAAATGAACAATATATACCTAAAAAGAAAATAGAAGCTAGGATAAAATTAATAGAAATGGAAGAACATTATGATTATAAAATAAATTATACATCTAAACAAGTTAAAGAAGTATTACAAGAATTATTGGAGGATAAATAATACAAAAAAGTCAAAGAGATGTGAACAGTATTAAACAGTAGTGAACAGCTCATACTACATCTGAGGTGTAGCATGAACGAAAAAGTTATATATAAATATTTGAAAAGGAAGTGACTTTAAATGAAAATAGAAACTAAATACGAAATAGGTCAAAAAATATGGATTGTATATGAATATGAAGGGGAAGTTAATGTATTTGATGACATTATAGAAGAGATTATTATTAATAAAAATTGTATTTCATATCTCCCTGAAAATCGGCAACACGGATTGTATTAATGAAGATGAAATAATACCTTATGAAGATACAGAAAAATTAGTATTAGAAATAAAAAAAATAATGGAAACTATAAGACAAAAAGAAGAAAATACTATATAATATAAAACTGGAGGTGCGACATGGCGACCTACAATAATAAATTAACCAAAGAATCGAAAAACTTCTATGAGCGAGAATTACGCCAATACTGGAAAAATAAAAAGAAACTGCATAATCTATTAAAGAAACATCAAAATAGCCCTAAAAATGATTTTGTGGCTTCTAGGACTATTATTTATTTACAAGAACGTATTGAGTATATAGAAACAGTTATAAGTCAATTAAACACTTTTGAATTAGAAGTGTTTTTTATGATATTTAAGGATAATTGTACATGGCTTTATTGTAAAACGAAAAAAAACATTGATAAGAGCACATATTATAATATATTCAACAAATCAATATATATGTTGGCGAAAGAATTTGGAGAAATCTAAGTTCTTTTTTACTTTTTAGTTAAAAAACAAAGCAAAATGCAGAAAAAATACGGAAAAATACCCCCTTTTTCTGTGTTACAATTAATATGTGCAACAAAATTATTGAATTGGGTTGTACACGGTAGTCTTTCAAAAAGTCACAAAAGGTCATATTTTGTCTTAAGTGGCTTTTTGAAAAAATAAGTTATTATTTTTAATGTTGCTAGGGCATTAAAACCTAAAAAGAACAATATATTTATAAACTTATCCCTTTTAAAAGCTTATCCTAGCTAAAGCTTATAAATAGTATGTAAAGCATAATCATTAATAAATATTTGTTTATACTTTACATAGTGTTTATAAGAAAGGTTTTTAAGATGAAAAATGTATATGAAACTTTTGTAAAAATGGTATGTATAAATTGCAAAAACAAGCAAAGTTGTAATGAAGAATTGAGAATGAGAATAGACAATACAATAAAATGCAGTAAATATGAAGGAAGTGATACATAATGCGAAAATGGACAAAACAATCTGCGACAGAATATATTAAAAACGCAAAACAAAAGGGATTAAAATATTGGAGTGCTAAAGACTATTTAAAACATCATAAAACAATGTATTCAATAATTTAAGGAAGAATAAGGTGGTTATATGGCAAATAACTATGATAAATTAACTGAAAAACAAAAAAGATTTATAGACTTTTATATTAAGACATCTAATGCCACAGAAAGTGCAAGATTAGCAGGATACAAAGGAAATAATTTAAACAGAGTAGCTTCTGAAAACTTGTCAAAACTAGGCAAATATATAAAAGAAAGACTCGAACAATTGGAAGATGACAGAATTGCAAGTGCTAAAGAAGTATTACAATATTTTACAACAATCATGAGAGATAAAAAAGAAGATACAAACGATAGAACAAAATGTGCAGAACTTCTAGGGAAGAAACATGGAATATTTAGGGAAGAAGTTGTAATCGAGACAGACAAGCCTTTTGAGGTTAATATAAATGTAAAAAAGAAATAGAAACGCAACATATTATGTTGATGTAGCATTTTCAAGGCTTTCAAAAGATATTGCTATTAAAAGTATAAAAAATCCCCGAGGAAACACTTTGATATTTTACATAATTAAGATTATGAAAGGATAAAATTTTTCTATGGATATAGATATAACTGAAAAACAAGAAACATTTATAAATTCTACTGCATTTGAAACGTTATTTGGTCGGAGCAGCAGGGCGGACGGAAAAAGCTATGGTCAATTAGTAGATGCTCTATTATATGCTTTAAAATATCCAAAGTCCAAACAAATAATATTTCGTAGAACTTTTACTGATTTAGAAAAATCTTTAATAAGAGTTAGTTTAGAATTTTATCCAAGAGAAGTAGCAGATTACAATTCAAGTAAGCACATTTGGAGATTTAAAAATGGTAGTATTATCGATTTTGGATATATAGATAAAGAAAATGATGTTTACCAATATCAATCAGCGGAATATGATGTAATCCGCTTCGATGAGTTAACACATTTTACTCAATACATGTACACTTATATGATTTCAAGATGTAGAGGTGCAAATAATTATCCTAAAAGAATAAAAAGTTCAACCAATCCAGGAGGCGTAGGACACAGTTGGGTAAAAGAGTTTTTTATAGATATAGGAGAACCAAATAAAACACATGATGTTGTATTAGAAACTGGCGAAACTACAACAAGAATATTTATACCAAGCCTAGTACAAGACAATATATTCTTATTACAAAAAGACCCTGATTATGTACGAAGATTAGATAATCTTCCAGAAAAGGAAAGAAAAGCATTAAAATATGGAGATTGGGATATATTTGATGGTCAATTCTTTACTGAATTCAATAGAAATATACACGTTTGTAGTCCTTTTGTCATTCCAAAAGATTGGAAACGATATAGAACTAGAGATTATGGGTTAGACATGACTGCTGTTTTGTGGGTAGCTCAAGATTGGAATAATCATTTATGGGTATATAAGGAATTACACGAAAGTGATTTAATAGTATCAGAAGCAGCAAAAAAAATAAATGATATGACTGATGAAGATGAGAATATTGTAATAGATTATGCTCCACCAGATTTATGGAATAGAAATAAAGATACAGGAAAAAGTACAGCTGATATATTTGCAGAAAATGGGCAATATTTAAGCAAAGCAGATAATAATAGGGTATCTGGTTGGCTTGCAGTACATGAGTGGTTAAAAGTATATGAAGATGAGCAAGGGCAAAAAACATCTAGCTTACATATTTTTAATAATTGTTTAAACTTAATAAAATATTTGCCAGTTTTACAACATGATGAAAAAAATCCTAATGATGTTGCTACAGAACCACACGAACCAACACATATAACAGATGCACTTAGATATATATGCACAATGTGGCAGGCTCCAATGGTAAAAAAAGTATCATTACCACAAGGCTTTTATACCTCAACAGAGCTACAAGATTTAGGATATAAAGATACAGAAACACCAATCAATATAAATGTAGCGAAACCTATTTCTACAAGGAGGAGAAGATAAATGATTTATTTATTGATTTTTGTATATATGTTAGCATTTCCAATTTTTATAATGGTTTTGTTATGCAGAATACTAGATAAATTAGAAAATCAAAAAGACATACAGGAAATGAAGCAAAGTAATATTCAAAGAAAATCACACCCAAGTGTAGGCAAAGTAAATTATAAAAGTCCATTATCAGGCAGACAAAGTATATTAGCTTATGATAAATACAAAAATACAGATGGCTTATATGAGCCAGTAAAACCAAACAACGGTATTCCAATAAAGAAAGGGGAATAACTAAATGGAAGAAAACTCTTACGAGCAAATGATTAAAGAAAAAACATCTAAAAAGAAAAGTATTATGAATGACAAAGAAATCGAGTTAGCTGAACAATATCTAGTGTGGTATCGAAGAGCTTATGAAGATAAACAAAGGCTAGGTTTAATGCAAAAGTGGGAAGATACTGAGAAATATTGGGAAGGCGAATTTGAATACGACGATGAAAATGATCCAGCACCAAATACGAATATAACTAATTCTAATGTAGAAGGTAAAACAGCATTACTTTGTGACCAAACAATTAGTATTCAAGTAGACCCTAGAGAACCAGGAGACAGACCTTTTTGTGGAATGGTAAGAACCTTAGCTGATTTTATTAAAGAACGTAATAAAATGTATAGAAAAGTAGAAGTTCATGAACGCAGACGTGAGCTGACTGGTACAGGGATATTTAGAGTGTTATGGAATTTTGACAAGCTAAAAGGCAAAGGACTACCAGACATAGAGCCAATACACCCCAGTAGATTATTCATAGACCCAGCAATTACAGATGTTTATAACATACAAGAAGCTCAATATATAATTGAAGCTAAAAACAAAAGCTTATATAGTGCTTATGAGGAATATGGCGAAGAATTAGCCGATTGTATTATTCCTAATTTAGATCCAGTTCAAAACATTTTACAAGAAAATGACGAAGACCAATATGTTCATTTAATGATTTGGACTAGGTATAAAGAAAAAGGAGAAAAAAAATTAAGACTTGTTGAAATGTCTGGCGATGGAGTTATATTGCGAGACACAAAGAAAAAATTACAAGAGTATGCTAAAAAGAGTGAAGAAGATGTTGAGGAAGAATTTTTGACAGGTAAGAAAAAGGAAAAACAAGAAGAGTTGAAATTATTTCCAAATGACCAATTCCCATACTTTTTAACACCAGATATGCACAGAGAGAATACTGTATGGGGCAAGGCAAGTGCCGAATTAATACTTCCAATATCTGACCAAATAGATGAGCTTGACGATAGTTTATTAAGAAATGCAAGGTTAACAGGTAATCCAGTAGCTTTAATTTCAAATAGTTCAGGAATAGACCCTGCTAAAGTCACAAATGCACCAGGACAAGCGATACCAACAAACGATATAAATGGTTATAAATGGCTTAATCCACCACAAATACCACAATATATGCTTAATAGACGTGCTGAATTAATGAATAATGATAGGCAAATAGTTGGTAGATTTTCAGACCAGATGATAGGAAAACAGCAAAGTGGTGTAGATACAGCAACAGAAAGCTTAGCTCTACAAAATAGTGGTAATAGTATGATAAGTCACAAGAAAGGCTTATTACAAGAAACCTTGTCAGAAGTATTTGAGTATGCAATAGAATTGGCTTTGCTTAATTGGAATACTACAATGTTATTTAGAATCGTAGGAGATAATGGCGAAGATGAGTTTGAAGAATTTAATCCAGATGTGTTAAATAATGTGCCGTTAATGATTGAAGCGGATACGGAATATAGAAATTCATATAAACAAGAATGGAAAAAAAGGAATCCAGGCAAAGACTTTACTGAATTGGATTCTAATGAATATAAGTATATGCAGGTGCAAGATGAAAATGGCAAAAAAGAAACAAGAAAAATAGAATACGATTTGACTGTTAGTGTTGGAGCAGGTTTGCCAAATAACCCTGCTTATAGATATAGTTTAGTTAGGCAAGCATTTGCTGACCAAGCTATAACTAAACGTGAATATAGAAATTATTTAATTAAGAATGTTGGTTTAAATATTCCAGAGATACCAGAAACACAAACAGAACAACAGCAACTAGGTATTTATGATGAAGAAACGATACAAGAAATGCAACAACAACAAATTAATCAAAATGCGAATATAGAAGGATTATCCGCTTCTGGAAATCCACAACTTAGTTATATGAAAGGAGGATTGACTTAAAATATGGAAATAACAGATTATAATATTAAAGGAACAACCAAATGCGATTGTGGTCATGAGTTTACATTAAAAGACTTTCAAGAATTAAATAGAATAAATTTACATGGATTTTATGCTAATCAAATTAAGCATTATTCTCCAGCAGTTTGTCCTGAATGTAAAAAGGAATTGATTTTATTATTGAAACAAAAGGGGCAAACGTATGTTGTTGTAGACACAGCGACAAGGAAAGAAGAAATAAACACAGAGTCTACGAATAAAATTGAGGAGTCAAAAGAAACAACTCAAGATTTTATATGTCCTACATGTAAAAAAGTCTGTAAAAACCAATTAGGGCTTAATGCACACATGAGAACACACACAAATTAGATATTAATTAATTTTAATATATAGAGCAGACAAGCTGGCTAAAAATCAAAAAATATTAGAGGAGTAAACCTGGCTAAAAATCTTAAGAGGATAAAACCTGGCTAAAAATAGAAAGGAGACAAACTATGGAAAATGAACTTGAAGGGATTGATTTAGAAACGATAAATCCAAATAATGATGTTGTCTTATTACCTACTGGAGATGAGGAAGATGAAACTATTGAAGAAAATACACAAATTAATGGAGAAACTGAAATAGAGGTAAATGAAGATGATGAAAAGCAAAAATCCTTACAAAGAGGTGTCAATAAGGAAAGGCAATTAAGAAAGGCAGCTGAAAAGAAAAACAAAGAATTAGAAGCAAGAATTAAAGCTTTGGAAGAAGCTAATCAAAAACCAGTTAAAACTACTTTAGATACTCTAATTGAGCAAGGGGTAGATGAAGGTATTGCAAAATCAATAGCAGATGCAATTGATTCTAAAAGCAATGTTGATAGTAGCACAAAGCAAGAACTTGCCGAAGTAAAATTTAAACTAGAACTGGCAGAAAAAAGTAAGGAGGAAGGTTTTGAAGATATAGCACAATATACTGATGAGATTAAAGACCTAGTCGACAAGGGATTAAGCTTAGAACAAGCATATTATGCTACAACTTATACAAAACCATCAATTAACACCAAAAGTGAAATCGCAAGAAAGCTAGAAGCTAAAATGCAAAACAATATTGCTAGAAAAGAAATCCTAGGAAATAACTTAAATAGTAATGTTGGAGCTACGACTACTGATGTAAAAATCAATGCTACTCCAGCTGAAAAAGCAATTGCAGCAGCTGCTGGAATGACAATTCAAGAATATATGGCAATTAAGGGCATTGATAATGTAAAACAATATAATACATACAACAGCAAGAAAATATAAAAACCCAATTCCTTATATTTGATGTACGAATTTATAATATAAGGAGTGATTTAAAATGGCAGTTGAACCAACTACCGCAGCAGCAATGAACAGAGAAAACTTTGCGAATTTATTAACACCAATTCACAAAAAGATTTTCTTTGATTCTTATAATGAAAAACCATTAGTTTATAAGAAAATATTTAAAACTGAAAAAATGAATGCAAAAACACAAACCTATCCACACTTAGGAGCATTTGGATTATGGAAAGAAAATGACGAAGGAAATGAATTTAATCAAGATGCCTTCAAACAGGGAGATATTGCATCTTTCGAGGCAAGAAGATTTGACAAGTCTTATGAATTGACATGGGAACTTGTACAAGATGATTTGTATAATGTTATGAAAGGTATCGGAAAAGGCGGTAGTGCTAAAGGACTTGGACGTTCTTTAAGAGCTACTGAGGAAACTGATACAGCAGATGTAATTTTAAAAGGATTTGAAAATGTTGGATTTGATGGTAAAGCATTATTTGCTGAAGACCACAAACTAATTAATTCTGAACAAACATGTTCTAACTTAATAGAAGGAGCATTGAGCGACGAAAGTTTAAAGGCAGCTTTAACTTTAATGAGACTACAAAAAGATGAGGCAGGTGTACCTATTGTCGCACAAGCTAAACAACTTGTTGTTTGCCCAGAATTAGAATTTACAGCAAAAGCTATTGTAAATTCTATTCAACAAAGTGGAACAAACAATAATGATGTTAATACTGTTCCTAATTTAGAAATAGTTGTTTGGGATTACTTAGATGACCCAACTGGGGCTATGAAACCTTGGTTTATTCAAGATACTTCAATTGATAATCTATTATTCCTAAGAAGAGAAGAACCTATCTTTGGTTCTGAAAAAATCCAAAGGAAAATGGATTATAACATGTATGGCTATACCAGATTTGATACAGGTTACTGTGATTGGAGAGGTTTAGTTGGAAGTAAAGGTGTAGCAGCATAAATAACAAGGGAAGCAATTAATTTGTTTCCCTTTTCTAAAATAATGAAAGGAGCGAAGAAATGGCAAAAATATATGAAGAATTAAGCAAAGCAAGTGTTAATTCAGCAGGAAAACCAGATAGTAATTTGTCTAACGACTCAAATAATTTGGGTGGAGTTCCAGCTGAGGAATATGCAACTAAAAAATATGTTCAAGATTATCATAATACAAAAGAAGCTTCTCAAAAAAATTATATTGACCAACAAGACCAAGCAATGCTAGAAGCAGCAAAAGAATATACTAATTCACAAATAAGAAATCAAGATTTTAGTAATTTTGCAGAATTAAAAGATGTGCAGGCGTTAGATGATAAGTTTACGGAGAATTTAGCTAATTGCCAACAAGAATGTGCTGATAATTTGAAAACAAGAACAGATGAAATTGTGAAAGATGTAAATGCTAATTTTGATGATGTAAATAAAGCAATAGAAAACTTGAATAAAGGACAAAATGACCTTTTTCAATCTGTCAGTGATGGAAAAGCAAAAGTAGCAGAGGCTATTACTGACAAAGGAGTTACAACCTCTGCAACAGACAGCTTTGATACAATGGCAGGCAATATCAGAAATATAAAAACAGGTGGAGGAGAATTAGATCCTAATTTTGTAAATACTTCTGACGGAACAGCTACAGAGAGTGATATTAAGCTAGGCAAAACAGCTTATGTGAAAGGGCAAAAAGTATATGGAAGTCATACTTGCCCTAGTCTATGGGATGCTACTGCAACTCCTGACAAAATTGTATCTGGTTATACTGCATATAATGGAAGCGGAAAAATTACTGGAACGATGGATATGCAAGCAACAGCTACACCATATGACATATTGCAAGGAAAAACGGCTTGGGTTAATGGACAAAAAATAGAAGGTATTTTATCGCTAACAGGAGGAGGCGAAGGAGGTAACCAACCTAGTTATAATATAGGAGATGTAGAAAAAATTTATGGACAAGTGACTGGAGACATAGTATATTCTCAAGAGCAAATATCAAAAAAGAACTCATCAACTCGTCATATGATTTTAGCTAATAGTGGTCAAGAACCAGTAGCTTTATTTCATTTATATAAACCTTCTAGTTGGACTGAAGAAGATAATTCTTCAACATTAGAAATATATATGATTGATAAGAATAAAAATAATGAACTTGAGTATTTCAATCGAAAAGAAATAGGAGAAACGGAATTTAACAATATATTTGGTACTAATTTAGAAATAAATTGTAAAATTTCTGTAATACAAGCAAGTGATTTCTCAGACGAGGAAAATAGATATATACATTTTGTTTACTATGAAGATAATAAATATAAATTATATATTGCTAAAATCAAAATTACTAAGGAAGAAGTGGATAGTGGAAAATATATAGAATATTTTGATATTGATACTGATAAGATTTGGGAAACAGATTTAAAGCGTACTTATTCAACATTAATACTGTCTCAAGATAATAGGCATGGTGTTTTATTAAATTCAGGAGGAACAATGTGTATTTATGAAAGGACAGATGTTTTAGATGAAAGTACTGGAAAATATAAAATTAATATCAAAACTGAAGGTAGCATGTTTTCATCAATTAGTGCATCAGTAAATGATATGTATTGTAGCAATATTGGAGATTGTAGATTTTTGAATAATGAAAAATTAATATATTACACAAGTAATGCTACAACATCAGAATTAATAGTTTTAGATGAACATTTTAATATTGTAGGGAAAAAAAGGATTGAAAATATGGGAAAAGTAGCAATTTCATCTGATGGACGTTATGGTATTAGCGGTTCTACTATATATGGAATAGATATAGATTATGAAACTGGAAATATAAATATCAGAGAAATAAAAAAGCATTCGTCTCCTGTATTAAGTGCACTTAATTTTATAAATGATGCTAATAATATGTTAATATCAGTAGGTTTCAAACCAATAGGTTCAGGTGGTTTAAATAATAAAAACCAATTAGCAATAACTTATTTTAAAATTGATTGGGAAAATGATGAACCTCTTAGTTTATTAGGATGTTTTAATGAAACTTCTATAAATGTATATTCTCATTTAGAATATGGAAATGGTTATCAAACAAAAACAACAACTGATTTATCAACAATTTATTTTGTTTCGGGTGGTGCAAGTAGTGATACGGCTATATCAACAATAGCGATTTTAGAACAAGCAAAAGATTATTCTCAAGTTGTTGCATTAAAGTATCAAGGCGAGTTTTTCTATAGACAAGCTCCAAAAACATTAACAGCCAAGCAATCAGATGTAAGAGCAGAAAAGATGTTTATTGGTGCTTCTGGTTATCCTGAAATTGGAACAATGGAGGTGTAGATTAATGAGTGATAAAGCACAAGAATTGAAAATGGAAGAGTTGAAAGATTTGTTCTTTTATGTGTTTGGAGTTGTACCGCTTCAAAATTATGGAGTTGTAGGAGACGGAATGACAGATAATAGGTTAAAGATACAACAGGCTATATATGATGCCATAGAAGTAGGAGCGAAATACATCTTTGTGCCTAAAGGAGAATATTATTATTCTAATCAATTATTCAAAACAGATGAGGTAATTTTCATTGGTAATAACGTGCAGGCCAAGATAAAAGATGTAGAAATAAAAGCTTTTCCAGAAATATATAAGAACTAAGAAAGGAGGATACTTTATGGCGATAGTAAGTAGAACAACGGTAAAACAAGTTTTAGATGATATTAAGGTAAGATTACCACATGAATATAGTCAAGAAAGTTTGTTCTTATGGATAAATGAAACAATGAAGAAAATATATAAAGATTTAGCAGTACAAGACCAATATTCATTTACAACGAGAGCAGGGCAAGAATTATATTCATTGCCAGAGAATTGCAGTATCGATATGGTTGCTTCTGTAACCATTTCAAATAAAGCAAGAAGTCAAGATAATTTGTATGATTGGGGAACTTTCAAACAATTAAAATCGTATTTACCTGAGGAAAATATGTTAGAGGCAGGATATTATGACGGTAGAGAAGGAACATTAGGTATTTATCCAGCCCCTAAAGACGTAAGAAAAATAATTGTATTCTATTGGAAAAAGCCTAAAATGATAACAGATGAAACTGACTTTTTAGAGCTTAATGACAATTATATTGATTTAGTAAAATATAATGTCATGTCAATTATTGCAATGTCTGGGCATAATCCAGATATTGAATTAGCCAATGAATATATTTTATTATATAACAATTTGGTTCAACGTGCAAATGAGGATAAGAACGAACAACAACAAAGATACCCTGTTGTAAGGAATATTATGAAGAAAAGAAGAAGGAGGGTATAAAATTGCAAACACTACCATATTTGAATAATGTAAATTATAAAAGTAATAATCAAATAAATTATTTAGCAGGTGGAATTAGTAATGTATATCCTCCAGAAAATATACAAGATGATGAAGTACAAGATATGTATAATATGTGCCTTGACAATTATCCAGCAATAAGAACAAGAATAGGAAGGACTATGCTTAAAAATCCTGGACTAAAAGGAGAACCAATAAAATACTTTGGTGTAGCAGGAGTAAAGTATTTGTTTTATATTCAAGGAACACAGCTAAAAGATATGGACGGAACAGTAATTAGCAATGATATAGTAGGGGATAAATTTAGCCATGTATATTATGCTGATGGAAATAGTGAATATTTAATTCTGTATGGAAAAGGAATAACACCAACGAGACACAAATTACCACTAAGCACAATTAATACACCTGAAGTTATGCCACTTCCAGAAGCGGTTACTAGCTTTGAATATATGTGTTATCACAAAAATAGAATGTTCGGAAGTGTAGGGAATATGTTGTATGCTTCTGGTATTCAAAATCCAATGGACTGGACAAGTACAGAAAATTCTGCCGAATATAGAGTTCCTAATTGTAATCAAATAACAGGATTGGTAAGTTTTGATGATAAGCTAGTTGTATTTAGTGAAAAGAATATGCATTTATATTATGGCAATAATACCATTTTAGGCGAGTCTGATTCATATACTTGTGTGTCCTTAGATAATAATATAGGCTGTTATGACCAATGTACAATAAAAGTACATAATTCTTATTTATATTGGCTGTATGGGCGTTCTATTTATGAATATGATGGAAGTACTATTAGGACTATTGATAGACCTGCTAGTAATAATGGTATGTCTGGAGGAATTAGGGAATTTATTTATGGAATTACAATCAATGAAGCTAAAAATGTTTCAGTTGCAGGAAGTGAAGATAAAGTTTATTTTTGGTTTCCTGATTATAACTTTTTCTTAATATTTGACCAGAGGCTAAGGAAATGGACAAAAGAATTACAACCAGATAATGTACCAGATGAATTGAAGTATATAACAATATGTGACTCTTATGCCAATTTGAATTTTAGTCAAACGCCTAGTCCTGTTTATGCTTTGACAGCCAATGGAACAATATATGAATTAACAGGAGGAAGAAAAGACGGTCAAAATTATATACAAACATACGGTCAAGATGAATTTACAGATGCTGAAGATATAGTTTACAAAAGACCTATTCCGTTTTATTTAAAGACTAAAGAATTTAAAAATGGAGTAATTAGTAAAAAATTGAGTTTGTCAAAATTATGGTTCAATTATGATTTAGAAGATGGGGCACAAGTTAATATAAAAATAATAACTGATGATGGTAGAGAATGTATTAAAGAAAATGCTTTAAAAGTAGGAACTAATGTTACGCAAGATGTATTAATTCCAAACGATATGCAGTATGCAAATAGTTATACATTTGAATTGTATGGGCAAGGAGATGTAAGGATAAAGGCTATGGAACGAGTAGATAGGACAGCACCACGATAATGTATATAAAAAACATTATAAAAGGAAAGATATACGTTTATGTATTTTAGACAATATGGAGATAATTCAGCAACTTTGAAAGAGTGGTCAAGACAACTAGGAGTTTGTAGTCGAAATAATTATCCTTTATATCCTACCGTTGAAAATACTTTGGAGCATTGGAAAAATATATTAAATACAAACTTAAATAATAATACATTCAATACTTATAGTACACCAGAAGCAACCATAAATAATTGGCAAAATATATTAAATGGACTATATAATTAGTATATTTAAAAATAGACTATCGTAACACAATCCAATTTCCATTTACACACATAAAAAATGGAAGGAGCAATTAATATGCCAAATATGTTTTTAAATACAGCAAGAACAGTAGCAGCTACGAGTAATCCACAAGCAAATGTACAACAAGTAGTGCCAAATAGCATGCAACAGCCAGTTAGTAGTAACATGAATACTACTAATGGTGTTCAACCTGTTCAAAATCAACAAAATAATGGAATAAATCCAATTACAATTCCAATACAAATACAACCTCAAATTGCACAGCAAGGACAACCTGTGCAAAATAATCAAGGAATCCAAACTATAGCAAATCAACCACAACAAAATCAAATGCCTAATCAAGCGCCTACGCCACAGCAATATCAAGGAACTAACAATAATAATGTAGTAGACTTTGACCAAATTTATTCAAGTTATCAAAGTCAATATGGAAATAATCAAAATACTACTAATGATACAGGAAGTAGTGGAGTAAAAAGAACTAGCCTTGGAACAACTATTGTAACGCCAACGGTTAGTAATTTGAATAGTGTTCAAGGGCAGTATCAGAGTGCGTATTCTGATACTATTAATGGTGTCATAAGTGAAATGTTAAGCCAATTAGAAGGTTTACGAACTGGGGATTTCGGTTATGATCCAAGTCAAGATGTAGCATTAAGAATGGCTAGTGAGTATGCAGCCAACAGTACAATGCAACATCTTGCAGGAAGCGGAGTATTAAATAGTTCGGCTACAGCTGAAAGAGTAGCAAGAATAGTAAGTGAATTAATACCACAGTATGAGCAAAAGGCTTACGATAGACAATTACAATATTTAACTCAGCTTGCAAATACTGCTCAGGTAGTGATGGACTATGATAGCCAACAATTTCAATATTGGAAAGATGCTAAGGATAGGGAATTCCAAAATAAACAATTTGAATATCAAAAACAACAAGATGCCTTAGAAAATGCTTGGAAAAGAGTAGATGAATTAGGATATGTAGATAATGAAGCAAGTGCAATATTAGGCGTAAAGGTTGGAACTTTGTCAGGTGCTGCAAGAGAAGCAAAAGAGCAAAGGGAATTTGAGTTAGCAAAGATGAGGGAACAATTAGAAATAGAAAGAGCAAATGAGGAAGCTTTATATAGATTAAAGTCTGAATTAGATTATGAAAATAATAGAAAATTGGCAGAATACGAAAGCAATTTGAATTTACAAAGAAGTAAAGAATTGGCTTCTTATGAAAGTCAGCTAAGTAGAGAGGAAACAGAAAATAACTATCAATTACAACAAAAGTATGGGGCAAGCACCTCTAGTTCAAGAAGCACAAGCAATAGTATAAGTACATATAAGGATATTATAAACAATAGATATGCAAACTATGATGATATGACTAAAAAATATACTGTTTCAGACAATGCAAGTGCATGGGATTATCTTACAAATGAATATGTAATGGGAAGATTAAATGACAATGATTATCAGTTGCTTTTAGCATATTACAATTTAAGTGAGCCAACAGATGCAGAAAGAGCAAAATCTGAAAGAGTTAAATATTTAAAGAGCTTGGAGGTGTAAAGAGATATGAAATATACATACGATGATGAAGAGCAAAAGATAAGATATGAAAGAGCTAAACAATTATCTTCTGGGATTAATACTGACAATTATAGTTCTAATTTTAACAATATTGCATTATATAATTTACAAGGTTCAACAGATGAAGAAAAAGAGTACATATCTCGTTTCCAAAAAGCTAGAGAATTAAGTAATAGTATCAATCCAAGACAAAATGTAGAAGCTCCTAGTGTTAGTGAAGATGAAAAGTTAAAGTCTATAGAAAATACAAAAAGCTTTCTTGATTTAATGGATAACAATAGTAGTTTGATACAAACTGACGAATTATTAGAGAATAACGAACAGCAAAAATCAAAAAGTAATAAGCTTATAGTATCAGAAAGAAAAAATGCAAATAAAAATAAAGCTGAAATTGATAAGCAAATACAAAATGCTAAAATACAAACAGTTTCAAGAACTAATAATTTAAACAATCAAACATTAAATGATGATATAAAAATAGGATTAGCAAATCAACCAAAAAACGAAAGTCTTCATGAATTGTCTACATCAGACATAAAAGCTATGAAAGAAGCACAAGAAAGAAACAAAGAAATAGAAAAAGGTGGAGCAGACACAGTTAATGCATATATCTCAACAATTTTAAAAAATATTCAAGGTGGTTTAATGAAAGCTCCTCAAGGTCTAGTAAACGTTGTAACTACTCTAGGGGCATTAGGCATAAAAGGGTTAGAAGGGGCATCAAGTATTTTGGGATTGGAGGATATAGCTAATAATTTAAATAATACGTATAACTCAATAGTTGACATTGGTAGTGACATCAAAGAAACAGCAGATTATGAAAGTACTGTTACGAGCCAGCTAGATAATGAATTTGTGAGAACAAGTGGGCAAGTAGCAGATGTTGGTGCTAATATGGTTGGAAATTTTGCAATAGGATATGTTACTGGTATACCAAGCACTAAGGTACAAGGGTTATCCGTAGGAGGAAGTTCTTCACAAGAAGTTTTAGATGAAAAAAATGATAATGTTGTTCAAGCGAGTATAACAGGTTTAGCAAAAGGATATGTTTCTCATTTAACAGAGAAAATGTTTGATGCTAATATTTTAACTAGAGGACAAAGCAGTTCTATTTCAAATGCAGTTGACAGAATGATAATCAATAAGTTGAAAAGTAAATTAGGCAAAGAAGTAGCTAATTATACAGTTAATGTTGTTGGAGAAAATATTGAAGAACTAGTTGAAGATAATGTAGATAATTTAATTGACAAATTTATTAATAACAAAGAAACGCCTGAGTTTTTTTCAAAAGAATGGTTGGATAGCACAAGTGAAACAGCTAAAGTAACCACTTTATCAACAATTGTAATGAGCCTTTTGGGATTAGGAGGGGATACGTTTGAAAATAAAGAAAAAGATATGCAAGCAAATTATTGGATTGAGCAAGCTCAACAAATTATTGACCAGGAAGATATGGCAATACATTTTAATCCTAATATACAAAAGAATATTAATGATGTAGAAGAATTTTATATTACTAAGTTTAATCCAGATGGGGACATTTCAGGTATTGTTCCAACAAAAGGAAAGGTTATAAATAATGCAAATAATAATTTAAACATAACTCCAGTTATTATTAAAGATAGTCAGACAGATTACTATAATATAATAGATGGAAATACAGGTGTGGTATTGGATAGTACATATTATGATACTACACTAGAAGCGGAGAATTCATTTACAAATAAAGTAAATAATTTATCGGATTTGCAGATAAAAGACATAAATAATAAAATAAGTGAAAGTAAATACTTAATTACAAATAAAATAATGAATATAGTTAATCAAGCGCAAGAACAGTTAATGTCTAAAGAAAATAATAAAAGTAAAAATATTATTAGTACAAAAGAAGAACTAGATAAATTCAAAAATGATATAAAACAAATATCAGATAAATCTATTCATAGCCAGAATTATGCTACTAATGTTATGAAGGCTGTATCTAATAAAGTTGAAAATGTTGAATTAGTAAGACAAAATGGAATGACTTTTGTAAATTCTTTAGATAAAGACGGACGTGTAGCACATCAGCAAAAAATCAGCAGTAACGTATACACAGGTGCAAAAATAAAACAAATGGTAAATGAGGCAATTAATCATGCTGATATGTCAAATATAGATAGTTCCCAGACGTCTACAAATCAAAATACAGACACTTTACAATCAAGCCAAACAAGTTATACTCCTGAAAAGGTAAAAACAATTACAGAGCCTTTCAATCAACAACAAGAATATACAAAGGAAGAAATGGCAGAAGTGTGGAATAATGAAATTGATTCAAAAGATTTGCAAAACATTTATGATGACAAAGGTAATTCGCAAGGATATGTATCAATAGAACAAGATGGAGACAATTTAATAGTAAAGAATTATGATGATAACGACAATGTGATTGCAAGTGAGGTTATTCGAGCTAAAAAGAATGGTAAATATTCATCAAGAGCAATAACAAATGCGATAAATAAAGTAACAGGTGTAAATGCTAAAGTGCAAAAAAATCAAACGAATAATGTGGACACAGAACAAATAGCTAATTTATCTGATAATGAAATAAGTGATATTGTAAGATATAATCCAGATGGAAGGGAAATTACTGACCAAGACTATGTTGACTTTATGGTTAAAAGATATAAAGACAACAAAAATATATCTGGTGTCGAAACAGATACAGAATATGTTGACATGCTACTAGATGAAACTTATAAAGAAGCTAGTGATTTAAAGTCAACAGAACGAGAAATTATTAACAAGCAAAAAGATTTAATGTTGAATAAATTAATATTGAAAATTAGGGAAAAAAGCTTTAAAAAACAAATCAAATTAAAAGATAAACAATCAAATTATATAGATGTATTATTAGATATTCAAATTTCAAAAAAAGGATTAAAAGAAAGTTTTAATAAATCTATTAGCAATGAAAAATATGCTGTAGTTCCTTATTTAGATGAGTTAATTAAAAGTTCAGAAACAGGAATAATACGAGAAGAGTCAAAATTAAGAGATAATATTGATGAATGGTATTATCTATATAATACAGCAAAAGTAAATGGAGAATTATATGCAGTAAAAATTGATATAAAGAAAACGCAACAAGGAGATAGATTTTACGTGCATAGATTAAATATAATAAAGGAAGGAAATTCACGTTCTGAGAGTATTGTTGAAGATAATACAATCAAAAACACTGATAATCCTTCTACTAATACCAGTATACCACAAAAAGACACAAAAGTCAAAAGTGTAACTGATATTAATAAGTCTATGCAAGAGGCTGAAAAATATACACCTGATAAGACATCTAGTGTGAAAAATGTGCAACAAGACACAAATATTCCTATGGAAAATTTGCAAAAAAGTACAGTAAACAGTACAAAAAGTGTGAAAAATGAAAAAAGTTCTAGTGCAGATGACAATGTTGGAAGCATGAAACAAAGTACCAATAAGCTTGCAAAATCAGGCAACATAAAGTATAATGATAAGGGGATAAAATTAGGAAAAAAGGAATATGTAGGTGTAGTTAGTGCTATTAATACGGATAATCCTAATTTATCTAATGGTATTCATTATAAATTTTATAACGATAATTTTTATATGTTTCAAAAAAAAGATTTTGGAAATTATAATTTCATTGCTAAAACATTAATAGGTAATAATGAACAACTTATAAATAAAATTAGAAAGGAGATAGACAATGGAACTATCGGAAGACCAGAAGAGATTAATAGCATTGTTAAAAACTTTAGGACTTCAAGAAGAAGGCATAATAATGACAATATTAGCAGTAAAAGAGCCAGAGAAAACGGAGAAATTGATAGACTACATAATAGAAATGTGGGACAAAAATCTCAAACTAGACAAAGACAAAATAGTAATACGAGCTCTAGAAATCAGTCAGGAGGACTTAGAGGAAGAGGAGAATTAATAACGGACAATCAGGGTAGACAACTTTCAAAACAGCAACAAGAATTTTTCAAAAATAGTAAGGTTAGAGATGAAAAAGGTAATTTATTAACAGTATATCATGGGACATCTCATGACTTTAATACTTTTAAATATTCTTTTTCAGGAGAACATGCTTCAATGTTAGGTAAGGGTTTTTATTTTACAGCTGATAAAATGATTGCTAGTAGATATTTAGAAAATACTGGGAAACCACATATCAAAGAAGTATATCTCAATATTCAAAAACCCATAACATTAGATAGTAAACTTATAACACGAAATGAATATATAAAATTTGTACAAGCTATGAAAAATGAATATGAAGATATTTATCAAGAAAATTATGAAGAAAGCATAGATGACATTATAAGTAGATATGATGATTATTATGATGAAGGACTTATAAACTATGTTAACGAAAAAATCGATTTAGTAAATGATGAAACCTCATTTAAAATATTAAGAGATGTAACGGGTATAGATGGTCTTATAGATATTAACCCTTATCTTGATGGAGATGGAATTCAATATGTAGCTTTCAACAGTGACCAAATAAAAAACGTAGATAATGTCAATCCAACATCCGATTCAGATATAAGATACATGAAAACTAACAATTCTCAAAGTAACCAAAACGTCAAAAACAACAATGTAGTGTTTAAAAATACATATAGGAGTAATAATACAAACAATTTTAAAGGTAAAACTAAATTAAATGCAGAAAGAGAAGGAGCATACATTGAACAAGAAATTAAAAAAGTAACTGCTAATGAGAGTTGGGATGATACTATACCAGTAACAAAATTAACGGATATACGAAAAACAATAGAAGACTATTTAGGATTAGGTATTAAAAAAGGTCACTTTAGACAACATGCGTATGCAATCTATAAGGGTAATAGAGACGTTATTAGAACTAAGGAATATAAAGACATAGATAGCATATTACATGAAACAGGACATGCTCTTGACATAGGTAACAGATTAAAAGTTGACAAAGAATCAATAGCAGATGAACTTTTAACAGCAATAGATAAATTAGGTGGATATGAAAAGGAAACAAGAAGTGTAAGACTAGAAGAAGGATTTGCAGAAGTAATAAGAGAATATTCAATAATTCCAAAACAAGCCAAAGTTGATTACCCTCAAACTGTTGCTGTATTGGAAAAATTACGACAAAGTGATAAGTCATTTGATAAATTTATTACTAAAGTACAACAACAGACATATAATTACATACATCAAAATCCACAAAAACGTGATCATAGTAATCAAAGTATAGGACAACAAACAGATAAAACTCCTTTAAGTAAAGAAAGGATTAAACAGCAAGCAATGACTATGATATGGGACGATAATTATGCACTAAAATCTGCTGTAAACACGTTACAAAAAGCTAATGGAAAAACTGTAAATCAGTTAAATGCTAGTGATAATGCGTATTTACTTACTAGGCTTATGAGTGGAATTGGCGACAAAGTATCTTCAATGCTTGCAGATGGATATATAGATGAAAACGGAAATAAATTAATGCCTGGATTAAACAAAATAGGAGAAATTCTTGGAAATGATGCATCTCGTTTTAACGATTTAAGAGACTATCTTGTAGCTAAAAGAGATACAGAATACAAAAAGAAAAGATTAAAAACTGGAATAAGAACATTTGATAGTAATTATGTTATAGAAAAGTTCAAAAATGATAGCCAGATACAAGAAGCTGCTCGAATTATTTATGATACATTAGACGGAGTGATGCAATATGCTGTAAATAATGGTTTAATTTCGCAAGAAACAGCAACTAAATTAAAAGAAAGTAATGCTTTCTATGTACCTATGCAAAGAGTTGTAGAAAATACTATAGGAAATCAAATAGGAACAAAAGGTGCAGTTAAGGATATAATAAAGCGAAGAACAGGCTCTGAACTTGATATAAAAGATGTACTAGAAAATATTATTGCAAATTCTACAAATATAATTCGACAGGTAGAAAATAATAACGCACTAAAAGCTTTATATAGACAAGGAGAGGCAAGTGGATTAACTGGTGTAATATATGATGTAATAGATACTCCAATGACCAAAATCGGAACAGCAAAATTAAACATATGGAAAAATGAACTAGAAAGTCAGGGGATAGATACAACAGAATTGGATTTAGAAAAATCAATTGACCTATTTGCTCCTGATAATAAAATTGATAGGCAACATTTAATTACTAGCTTTATAGATGATAATGGCGATAAAGTTTACTTGCAATTTAATGACAAAATGATGTTTAATTCTTTAATGGGACTAGATAAAGATTCAATGGGATATTTGTTAAAACTTTCTAACTACATGAATCAACCTTTAAAGTTCGGTGCTACAATGGGTTATATAGGGTTTTCTATACCTAATATGATTTCAGATACAGCACAAGCAGCAATATTTTCAACAGCAGGGTTCATACCTGTAGTAGATAATGCAATAGGAGTTTTAGATATATTAGCAGTTAAGAATAAAACAGTAAGAAACTTTTTAAATCAAGTAGCACCAAGATATGCAGATAAAATAAACAACTTATATACCATATATCAACAAACAGGTGCAACAAGTGCTACCAGACTATCACAATATAGAAAATCAACGCAAAATATTATGAAAGATATTTATGGTACTAAAAAAAGTGAAAACTTAGATATAAAAGAAAGTTTCAAACCCTTGAAAAGATTACTTGATATAATGACATATATACCAGAATTGTCAGAGCAGTCAACAAGGTTTAGAGTATTTCAAAGGAATTATGACTATTATAAAAACAAAGGCAATAGCGAAATGGATGCAAGAATTTTAGCAGCAATGGAGTCAAGAGATGCTACACAAGATTTTGGCAGAACTGGTTCGGTAACAAGAGAAATAAATCAATTACTTCCATTTAGTGCTGCAAGAGTAGGAAGTGTTTATACATTTGCAGAAAAAGTAACATCAAATCCAAAACAAGTTACAACAAAAATAGCATTATTAATGGTTATAGCAATGGGAATTAGAGCTTTAGGATATGATGATGACGAAATCGAAGAATTAAATCAACGTAAGAAAGATGACAATTTTGTTTTTAAAATTGGAGATAATATCGTTACAATTAAGAAGCCACAAGGTATATTAAGAAGTATGATAAATTTAACTGAATATATACAAGACTTAGCAACAGGACATATTGAAGAAGGTAAAGAAGGAGAAAGACTTTCAGAATGGGTTATGAATAGCTTTAAAGACAATTTACCTGCTGACAATCCTTTAGCAGCAGTAGGTTCTATTCCATTTGTTGGAGGACTTGCTGAAAATATTGCTAATAAGGATTTTTACTATAATACTGATATTGTCAAAAGTTATGACTTAGAATTGCCAGATTCACAACAATATTATGAATATAACTCACAACTTGCCATAGGACTTGGACAAATATTCAATTATTCTCCAGCTAAAATAGATAACTTATTTTCAAGTTATTTTGGAGGATTAGGAACACAAGTAACTAATGCTATGGATTATGCAATGGGTAAAATGGGAATGACAGCTGAAAAGCCAGAAATGGGAGCAGAAAGCGACGCAGTTGGTAAAAGATTTATAGTGAATGTAAATAGTAATTCCGCTTCTGTAGATGAAATTTATAATAGGAAAACAGAATTAACTAAAAAGAAAAATGGGGAAACTATAACAGATGAAGAAGCAGAAGAACTAGAAACAATAACTAATGCAGTTTCTGATATGTCAAAATTAAATAAACAGATTAAAGAAATAAAAAAAGACTTATCAATGTCTGGAAAAGAAAAAGCAGATAAGATAAAATTATTACAACAACAAAGAACAGACATAGCTAGACAAGCACTAGGAAAGAGTTTAATACACCCAGAAAACGAACAAAAAATACAAAGCACGCAATTTTATCCAACGAATAGTAGTTTGTCTAAGAACAATTATGAATTGCAATTAACATCAGAGATGAAAGAAGAATATGAGCAAATTGCAAGTGAGTATTATAGCAAATATGAGAGTCAAGGAATATACAATGAAGAAAAATTAAAAGACATAAAAAGTAAAGCAAAAGAGTATGCAAAAAATCAATTGTTTAAGAAGTACAAAAGTGAATTAGTAAAAACTAAAAAATAATTAAATATGAAAGACTATCGTTTTTTTATAAAAAATGGTAGTCTTTTTGACTTTTTTTCCAAGAGAGGGGGGAAGAAGTAAATGGATTTAGTAGGTTGGATTGAGTTACTTGGGTGTCTTATAACATCAATAACAGTAATAATTAAAGCAGTAAACAAGATGTTAGATGTAAAACTTCGTGGATTGTATGACAATCAAAGACTTCAATACAGATATGAAATATGTAGTTTTGCAGGAGATTTAAGAAATAATATAAAGAAAACTAGAGAGGAATTTCAAGCAATCTTTGAGATGTATGGAAAATATGAATCGCTCGTTGAAGGCTTAAAGTTAAAAAATCATTATATAGATAATGAGATGTGTTATATTCAAGATCAATATAAAGCATTAAATTAAAAAGAAGGGAGGAGGTAAAATTGAGGGAGGCAGTTTGTTTATTGTTACGTAATATTGCCAATTTGTTCAAGGTAAAAACTATTTTGAGTTTAGCTGTCATTATAACTACATGTGTTCTGACTTTTAAACAATTAGTAAGCGTTGAAGCATTTATGGCAATAGCAAGTGCAATAATTACATATTATTTCACAAAAGCAGAAACTAAAGAAGAAAGCAACATAGAAAGTGATTTTGGGGAAGGAGAGTGATTTTTATGGCGACAAATATACCATTAACAGGCGAATTTAGAGTTACTTGCGAGTACAAAAGAAAAGGAAATTGGGCTGCTGGCTGGCATACAGGAATAGACTTAGTAGGAAGTGATACGATATATGGTACTTGTGATGGACAAGTTACTAAGATAGGTTATGATAAAAGCTATGGAAATTATATAGTCGTGAAAGCTCCTGACGGCAAATTTCATTGGTTTTGTCATCTAAGTAGTGTAACTTGTTCAGTTGGACAAAAAATAGAACGTACGACCAAAATAGGCGTAATGGGTAGTACAGGAAATTCAACAGGTAAACACTTGCATTTTGAAATAAGAAATTCTAGTAATAAATATGCAGATACGTGTAATCCAGCTGACTATATGGGAATACCTAATAAAGTTGGAGGATACAATACAAGCAATTATTCAATATCTGGAAATTCAAATACAAATACCCAAGTGCTAAAAACATTGGCAAGAAATACAAACTTGAGAGATAAGCCAACTACACAAGGCTCAAATGCTACCTTATATTTAGCCAATACAACTTTATATGTGTTAGAATCAGGAGTGGCTAAAGCTGATGGTTATACATGGGATAAAGTACATATTAGAGTAAATGGAAAAGAAGGTTATATGATTAACCAAAATTATAAATAAAGGAGGATTTTATATGTTAGTAGGAATGACAAATAAAGGAGATTTGAAAAATGTAAGGGTTACAGATGAAGGAGAATTATTAACAAAGCAATCAGGCGGAGAGGAGGAAGGAATTATTGTAAATAATACAGAAGATACCCCTGTTCCTGTAAAAGAAGTTAAAGAAAATGAAACTACTTTAAATGCTAGTGTTTTAACTGTGGGTACAGAGGCTAGTGTAATTGAAGTAAACAAAAAGGTAACTGAAATAGAAATCGCAAATTATAGTGAAACAGCTAATATAACAATGGAAGTTGGAACGTTAAATGCTGTTATAGGCTCAAATATCGCAACGTCTTTCCCTATTGGAAAAGATATAGAAAACATTTCATTGCAATCAACAGAAGAAGGAACTCAAGTACAAATTGTTGTAAAAGGGGTGGAATAATATGATAAAATTTATTTCTAATAAAAAAGGAGTAGATACATCGAGTGAAAATCCTATAACTGCTAATGATGTAGTTGAAGGAAAAGAAGGATTTGTTAATGGAGAAAAAATCACAGGTACTATGATAAATAATGGAGAAATAAATATTACACCATCGTCAGAAGAACAAACTATCCCAGAAGGCTATACATCTGGTGGAACAGTTATTGGAAATGAAAATTTAGTTCCTGAAAATATTAAAGAAGGTATTAGTATTTTTAATGTTGAAGGTACGCTAAAAGAAGGAATATTATCAAACGTTGATTATGAACAAGCTTTATCATTATGTGACGATATTAGTGGGAAACATATTTATGGAATAAGAAAACCTTTAAATGGTATTACATTAGAAAGAACGGATAATGCTGTTGGAAAGATTGCAGAAGCTACTCATGATGGACATCCTGAGAATGTAACTAATGATTTTGATAATTTATATCCTTGGTCTGATATGAAGTCTTTTATGTATGATAGTAACAAAGAAGAAATTATAGCTTGGTATGGAGATAAAGAGTTTACATTTACACCTGAAGATTCTAATGTTAATGTATTTACAAGAATACCAAGATTTTGGTATAAACGTTATAAAGATGAACAATATGAATATTGGAAAATAGCTGATTATGCAGCAGAAGGTTTTACTGAATTTGCTGGTTGTTCTCCTGCAAGATATAGTGTTAGCGGTTCAATAGATATACCAAGAAGCGTATCTGGCAATAAACCTTTAGATAAAATTGCTCCAGAACAATACAGAGTTAGTTCAAAACTTTTAGGAAATTATAATGGATTATTAGACATTTGGTCTGTATGTGGTATTCAAATGCTATATTTAGTTGAATATGCAAATGCAGATAGTCAAAATGTATTAGGACAAGGTTTGTCATCAGATGGCTATGGAACATCTACTGGTGGTTGTGATAATTTGGGAATGAAATCTGGTTGTGTAAAAGATGATGGAAAAACAGCAATAATATATAGAGGATTTGAAAGTATATTTGGGCATGTGTTTAATTTAGTCGATGGCATTAAATCTCGATATAATAAAATTCATATATGTGAGGATTGGACAAAATATAATTTTGAAAAAAATACTATGAATAATTATACACAATTGACGTATTCTGCATATGATGGTGGGTGCTATACAACAGCATTTGGATTGGATGAACAGTATCCGTTGATAATGATACCTATTGATGGAGTAGGTTACAGTGATATAGAACAATCATTTACTAAAGACTATTTTCAGGATTCTATTGGGTATGGCAATGACTATACTACTATTATGGAAATGGGAGGTTTAACTGGGTCAACTGAAAGAACTGGTATATTTTATACAGTTCTTTCAGTTGACCCATCAATGGCACTTGACAGTGGGCATGGTGCACGTTTCCTTTTACATAAGATAAGTTAAAAAAATATAGAAAGGAGATATAAAAATGACAGATGAATTAATAGATAAATTGCAAGATATAAAAGATGATAAAGATACAAATTTAAAACCTGAAAATCTTAGAAAAGGTATAACTTGTCTAGGAGTAGAAGGGACTTATGAAGTAACAGCAGAGGAAATAGGCTTAACTCCAGAAGTATTAAAATCTGGAGTAACTATATTGGGAGTAACAGGGACATATACAGGAGAAAGTTAAGAATTGACAACGAGTAAGAAATAGTTTATATTATATATGCCGACTTGCTAAGAGGCAGGAAGGAGGTTGTTACAAATTGAAATATTTACTACAGTTGTTGAAACTTTATATAGTATACTTAATTGTAAAACTATTAGAGGATTAAACAATAGGAAAAGACTAGGTATTCGCAGTACCTAGTCTTTTTACATTACAAATTGAAAATTTACTTTTTGCTAGCTATAATTATAATAGCACATATTTTATTATATGTCAAATTTAAAATTTTAATCATATTTAATACAAGTAATTCTCTATTGAAAACTTTTGTCGTAAATATCAAAAATTTTCAATAGATTTTTATTATTGTTTAAACTGCCTATTTAATGTAATAGAGTAGATAATGTAAATATCATAATTATGCTAGAAATTTCATTTAACAATTTACTTGTAAAAATTAGCCACAGGTCTTTATCAATTTGTTTTGTTTTAATATCTTCATCTAATCCAGTAATTAATGATATTACAAGTAATATTCCTTCTAAAATACTAATAATTATATAATATACAATTCCAATCCACAATAAAAAGTTTATATCAAATATAAAAAAGAATATTAAAGCAATAATATCAAACATAATAGTTTTTCTATATTTTACTAAAGCAATTGTATATTCGTTTAATTCATTATATTGCTCTAATGCTTTTTCTAAAATATTGTTACATATATACCAAAATATAAATAATATTATAATTGATGTGATGATTATTTCCATTTTTTAATTCTCCTTTGTATAGATAGTTTTCTTTATATCAGTAGTCGGTATCTGTTGAGATGGCAAACACATAATCGCTAGCATAACTAAATCAGCCACAAAGCCAAATGATGAACCTAAAAATGCTACTAAATAAATGAATAAGAAACATTTACTAATTGCAATATCATTAAGTCTTTTGGCTTGAAAGATTATATTTAAAACTGGTATAATTAAATTTACTAGAATTCTTATACTACTATTTTCATCTATATGTAACATACCAAATATTCCACCTGATAAGCCAGCAGTTATTATACATATTGCGTAAAAAAACCAATAGTCAGACCTACTACAACATGAATTTTTAGTTGTTAATATATTTATATAATAATTTACCAAGCTTGTTTTAGTAATTCCTTGTTTATATTTGTATATAGGAATGTAGCCAACAAATATACTTACAAAGCCTAAAAAACAATAATATATAATATAATAACCTATAAAGGTAACAAAATCTTCATTTGCTCTTTTTAGCAATTCATCTGTTATGAATTCAGCCTCGTCTATAATTAATACACTTTGAATAATTAAAAAAATTAATGAAATTATTAAACAAGTATAGGATAATCCCTTTTTCTTATAATAATTAAATTGATATACATATATTGATATAAATGTTGCTAGAATTATTAATCCCATTTATATTTCCTCCTTTGTTTTTTCTTTTTCTAATACTTTTATAAATGCTTCCAGTTGTTCATTTTCTTTTTTATCTTCATCTGTCATCAATTTTTCTTTTGGTATATATTTGTTATTAGATGTGACAGAAGGCATAAATAATAAAACTATGTAAAAAATGAAAATTATTAATGCTAAACAATATCCGTTCAGATTGATGTTTTTTCCAATTTAAAAATAGGCAAAGAATGGGCAAGATATTTAATACTAAAATCCAATATCCACTTAAATTAATGTCATGAAATCTTTTTATTACTAAAATAATTTGGCATATACACATAAAAGCTGAAATCAAAAATAAGGGCAATTGAAATATAGATGAAAAACCAAAGCTTTCCAATATAGCAGAAACAAATATTAAAATAATATTTATACCAAAAGTAATTAAAACAAAAATCCAATAATCTTTTCTTGAACAAACAGTATTTTCTTTTCTTAATAAATCATAATATTTAGCTATTAATTGTGTTATCATATTTTTTTCCTCCGTATATTAGTATATTTAACTTACGTTTTGTTAACAATATAATTATACTGTATGCACATATAGTAGTCAAGTAAAATTTTAAAATTTATAATTTATATGGTGGATATGTATATGTATAAAGTAATTAGAGTCGAAACAGATGGTGGATATTATCTTTTTAAGCTAGGTAAACTGCTAAAAGATAGAAATATCACTATGAATAAATTAATAGTAGATACTGAAACAGAATATATAGTAATTAAAAGATTAATAATGGGTAATTTAATAAGATTAGATTTAGGAGTATTAACAAGAATATGTAATTATTTACATTGCTCGTTAAACGATATAGTTGAATATATTTCATATTGATTTTACTATTTATTTTATAAATTGCAAGTAATTTTTTACGAAAGAGTCATTTTCATTTACAAAAATGACTTTTTTTGTTATAATTTTTTACAAAAGTAATAGGGAAAGTGGTTATATGGAAAAG
>CANQTZ010000009.1 GCA_947626865.1 uncultured Clostridia bacterium | reverse complement strand
TTCCTGAACTTCTTGGTCTGGTACAATCAAAATAAAAATTAGCAAAACAAGTCATAAAACCATACAAACAAATGGCATACACGAAATATAGGATATTTTACCCAAAATAATTTATCAACTTATTATCACATTAGATAATCTTAAAATGTCGAAAAAAAGAACAATAAAATCCAATTTTACTAAAAAGTAAAAAATAAAAAATTAAATAATAAAAACTTGAAAAAGTCGAGTTTTTGTACTAAAATATAGGGGTTGAGAGGTAAAAACAATCATATGTAAAATAAAAAATGGTAAAATAAACAATATCAAAAATATGAAATATTTTTGTATCATACAACTAAGAAAATCATTAAAAAATAGGGCTGTAAACCATGAAAGAGTAGGGAATGAGAGATAATCAAAAAAATAAATATACTTAATAAACTAAAGTGATAAAAAAGTGATAAATAAAGAAAAAAAGGTGGCATTTTTTATGGCAAATAAAACGAATTTCTCAGTTAATGGAAAAGATTATTATAGAGTTACTAGAACAGTTGGAAAAAAAGCTGACGGAACACCAATTAGAAAAACATTCTATGGGGCAGGAATAAAAGAAGCAAATCAAAAAGCAGATAAATATATGAACAACTTAAAAATAGGACTTATTAGTGAAGGAAGAATTTTAACAATAAATATAATACTTCCTAAATGGTTGTTTGCAGTCAAAAAAAATGAGCTAAAGCCATCATCTTTTGAAGCATATGAATGTATATATAGAAATTACATAAAAAACTATTTAATTGCAGATTTACCAATTAACGAAATTAAAAGTTTAAAAATACAAGAATACTATAATGAATTAGCCAGAAAAAATGTTACAATTAATAATATTAGAAAAGTACATAAATTATTAAGACAATTTTTTGGATATGCGGATAGGGAGGGGTATATAATAAAAAATCCTTGCTTAAATGTCACAATACCAAAAGAAAAAAAAGAGAAAGCCAAAGACATAATATTAAACAAAAAAGTAGAGTTTTCATATTTTAATGAAGACGAAATAGAAACCTTGAAACAAATATTTAAAAACAATAAATATGAAAAAATCATATTATTTGCATTAGGAACAGGAATGAGGCAGGGAGAAATACTAGGATTGCAATGGAGCGATATTGATTTTGAAAATAGAGAAATTCATGTACTGCATAATCTTAGTACTTCAGCTGACATTTCAGAAGAAGGAAAAAGAGTTTATAGAACTTTATTGCAAGAACCAAAAACAGAAAATTCAATTAGAATTATACCAATGTCAAACTCTATTTACAAGTTATTAAAAAGTATTCCACATCATTCAAATTATGTATTTTGTAAAAAAGATGGGAAATATATTAATGCAAAAAATTTACAAAAAGAATGGAGAAGCACATTAAAAAACAATAATATTGCATATAGAAAATTCCATGATTTGAGACATACCTTTGCAACCATGTTATTAACACATGGGGCAGATTTGATTACAGTAAAAGAATTATTAGGGCATAGCAGTGTAAAAATTACAGAAATATATTTAGATGCTTTACCTAAAACAAAAAATGAAGTCATTCAAAAAATAGATTTTTTATTAGAGTAACTTGAATTTTTTTGCATATAAAATTAGTATAAGAAAATTTTATATTTATTTTCCAATTGCGACAACAGTGTCGTCGCAATTGAGTTTGTTGCACTATCATTATATATAATTCTAAAATCTTTTTTAGAAAATTCCATACTCCTGTTTTTTCAGTTAAATATTCATAGTTATTAGAAAGGGTATCATAAAATAATTAAATTTCAAATTTACTTTTATGTTCTTTAAAAAAATTATAATATATCTTCATATTTTCTAATTCATACCAATTTTTTGTTTGGACAGGTGTTGAATCTAAATCATATATTTTAGCACTTGGTATAGATAACAAAAAGGGAGAATGTGTTGCTATTATAAATTGACATTTAAAAAATCGACTTAATTCCGATATTAACTGAATAAGTTCAATTTGAAACTTAGGAGACAAACTATTTTCTGGTTCGTCTAGTAAATATAAGCTATTTTCCCTTAATTCATTGTCAAAAAATTCTAAGGATGTTTGTCCATTAGAAAATTCTCTTACATTCTCTGATACTCTGCTTTTTATAAATTTACTTCGTGTTTTATTTCTCGTTTCAACCGAAATGCTGAAATCATCTAAAGAAGAATAGTTAATAGGATTGTATTTATACTGCATATATTGTTGCTCTAAGTATTTTCTGTTATCATTCTTTTTTTGATTTTCTATTCTTTTAGATAGAATACTTTCAAATATATCTTCACTAAAAATAATTTTACTTCCGAAAGGAATATTATTTTCAAGATAATAATTACATTTATATATATACATATCAAAATAATCAGATTTTACTAATGGCTTTCTTCTATAAATTCTTTCTTTATCCTTATTAATTGTTTCAGTTATAATATTAAGTAAAGTTGATTTTCCAGAACCATTATCACCATAAAAAATTGTAATAGGATCAAATTCTATATCCCAAAGTTCTTTTTCTAAAAATATATGAAAAGGATATCCACTCCAATCTTCATCATCAAGTAATTCGAATTTTTTCAAATATATCATCTTGCTTCACTCCTTGTATTATTTATACAAAAAAATAATGTTTTTAAGTGGCTCGGCAGAAACACTTTTTATATTATTTTTTCTTATATAAAAAATAGCAAGTCCTATAATACTTGCTACAACTGGAGCCAATAGCCAGAATCGAACTGGCGACCTACAGGTTACGAATCTGTTGCTCTACCAACTGAGCTATATTGGCCTATTGATTATTGCATAAAAATATTATATTATATTTATAGAAAAAATGCAAGTACAATTTTTAATAGGAAGGGAATATAAAAAAATGGAAATACCAGTAAAAAAGAACCAAAAATACATTGAAGAAATCATAGATAATGGAATAGAAGGGGAAGGAATTGCAAAAATTGACAATTTTACAATTTTCATTCCAAATAGCATCAAAGGTGAAAAGGTAGAAATTTTAATAGTAAAAGTATTAAAATCACATGCTTTTGGAAAAGTTCTAAGAATTATAGAAGCTTCTTGTTATAGACAACAAAGTGATTGCGCCACATACTCAAGATGTGGGGGATGTAATTTACGTCATATTAAATATGAAGAAACATTGAAAATGAAACAAAATATGGTACAAAATCTAGTAAATAAAACACTTAAAAATAAAATTCAAGTACAAGAAACATTAGGAATGGAAAATCCATATCATTATCGTAATAAAGCTCAATATCCGATAGGAGTAAATAAAGAGGGACAACCAATAATGGGAGTATTTGCAAATAGAACACATGAAATCATACCTATTCATGAATGTTTATTACAAAATCAGAAAACAGAAGAAGTAGCTAAATACATATTGGAATTTATTAGGCAAAATAAAATCAGTATATATAATGAAAAAACGCAAAAAGGATTAGTAAGACATATTATGACCAAAATAGGAATACAGACAAATGAAATTATGTGTGTATTAGTTATTAATGGAGAGGATTTACCTTATGAGAACGAATTAGTAAAACAAATTACTAAAAAATTTCCAGAAGTAAAAACAATTGTAAAAAATTGTAATACGAAAAATACAAATGTAATATTGGGAGACAAGAATAAAGTAATATATGGAAATGGCTATATTACAGATAAATTATGTGGATATACATTCAAAATATCACCGCTTTCATTTTATCAAGTAAATCCAATACAAGCTGAAAAGTTATATCAAATAGCGATAGAACAAGCAGAAATTAGTAAAGAAGATATAGTTTTTGATTTATATTGTGGAATAGGAACAATATCTTTACTAATGGCTAATAAAGCCAAAAAAGTTTATGGAATTGAAATTGTAAAAGAAGCGGTTGAATCTGCAAAAGAAAATGCAAAAATTAATAATGTTTCAAATGTTGAATTTATAGCAGGAGATGTTGAGCAAATACTAGACAATTTAATTAATGAGGAAAAGGTTATTCCAGATATTATTATGGTAGATCCACCTAGAAAAGGTTTAGATGCAAATAGCATACAAAATATTTTAAAAATCAAACCAAGAAAATTGGTTTATATTAGCTGTAATCCTGCCACTTTAGTAAGAGATTTATCTAAATTAGAAGATATATATGAGTTGAAGAGTATGAAGCCAGTTGATCTTTTTTCTTTTACTTCACATGTAGAAGTGGTTTCTGTATTAAGTAAAAGTTGCTGAACCATGGTTTCAAGGTGAGTGAGCCTACAGAAAGTTACAGGATAATGGTTTCAAAGCGAGTGTTCCCTTGCAGTATAAGATTTTCATTACATGTCTCGGTTTGTTGCGAAATTTAAGAAATTCTAATTTATTTTATGGCACCCTTTCTAAGTACGTGAACTATTTCCATAAAATTGCATAGAATTTCTAAAATTTCTCCAGTCACATTCGACATTCCATTCAAATTCTTATACTGCAAGGAAACACTCGCTTTGGAACCATTATCCTATAACTCCTGAAAGATAACCTATAAAAAGGCACTTCCTTTTTTTTTAAAATTATGATAAAATAGGCAAAAAATTAGATATAAATAAGAATAGGAGAGAAACCAATGACTAACACTAATAAAAATATAAAACAGAAGAAAATTATAAATTGTTTCTTAAGCTCTGGAATAGTCTTTATGATATTAAGCATGCTATTAATACTAAAACACTATGCACCTTTTGGAAACAATTGCTTTGCTTGGATGGATGGAAATATACAATACATGGACTTTTTTGCATATTTAAAAGATGTATTGGAAGGGAAAAATAGTTTGATTTACACACTGGGTTCTACTTTAGGTAACACAGGAATAGGGATATTTAGTTATTACTTAAGTTCACCTTTAAATTATTTAATAATATTTATAAAAAAAGCGCAAATTCCAACATTTTTTAATATCTTAGTGGTATTAAAATTGTCGATATCAGCATTTACCTTTTCATATTATCTGCAAGAAAGATTTAAAAATAAAATAAAGCCAATTTTTATTTGTGCACTATCAATTAGCTATGCCTTAATGCAGTATAATATTGCGCAAGCAAGCAATATCATGTGGATTGACGGAGTTTATATGTTACCTTTAATTTTATTAGGAGTATATAGATTAGTCAATTATAAAAAAATTCATTTATTAAGCATTACAGTAGGATTATCAATAATATTTAACTGGTATACAGGTGGAATAAATTGTTTATTTTCTGCATTCTGGTTTATACTAGAAGAAATCTTATACATTATGGAAAAAGATATTACTATAAAACAGAAAATAAAAATCTTTATAATAAGTGGAATAAGATACACATCAGCTATGATAATTGGAGTTATGATTAGTGCAATACTATTCTTACCAACAGTATTAATCTTAACAGGAGGAAGAGGAAGTAGTTTTGATTTAACATTTCTAAAAAATATATTTAGAGGAAATATAATTACAAGCTTGCAAAATTATTCTCTAGGTTCTGTAAGCTCAGAAACAAGCTTATCCATCTTTTGTGGAACAATTCCATTATTAGGAGTAATATTATTCTTTAAAAGCAATCTGCATAGTAAAAAGAAAAAAGCAATATTAGGAATTACATTATTTACAGCATTAATGCTTTGCTATTGGCAACCACTATTTATGCTTTTTTCATTATTAAAATATCCACTAAGTTATTGGTATAGATATGCTTATGTAATAATATTTACATTTATCTATATTGCAAGTTTCTATTATGCAGAAATTGACAAAGAAACAGATAATAAAATAATCTTGTTAGCATGTATATTCTCATTTGTATTATTAATGTTAAATTATATTAAGGAAAGTTGTGATATTCAATTAATCTATTATACGATTATTTGTGTCATTACAATTTCTACAATATTAATTTTGTATTTAAAATATAAAAATAAAGAGAAAATAAGTAAATTCATATCATTTGCATTACTACTATGTGTTATTTTTGAAATGTCATATAATACAAAGCTATTAATGAATAAATATCAATATAGTGATGCAAACCAATTTAGTGAATATCAAGAAAAACAACAAAAACAAATAGATGCTATAAAATCTTATGATAAAAGCAATTATAGAATTTCACAAACAAAAACAAGAAATACAGGAGAAACTAATTTAACTTTAAATTATAATGAAGCATTGGCATTCAACTATATGTCAAATGCAGGCTATACGTCTATGCCAGACAATGATCAATTAGAATTTTTAAATAAACTAGGATATCGAATGGAAGGAAACAATACAAACATTACAAATACATCTATAATTACTGCTGATTCATTATTAGGCGTTAAATATGTCTTATCTCCAGAAGAAATAAACGGTCTAAAACAATTAGATGGTATTGAAGAGGCAAATGGCAAAAAAGTGTATGAAAATCCTTATGTTATATCGATGGCTATTGTAACAGATAATAGTGATATGTCAATAGAATATACAAATCCATTTGAGTATCAAAATAAAATATATAGTAAATTAGCAAAAGAAAATATCGAACTATACAAAAAAGTACAGTATAAAAAGACCTTATCAGATGATAATAAAAAAGCAAAATATGATATAAGTATACCAGATGGAAATTATGCGTTATATGGTAATTTGCCTTGGAGTGAGATTGCTAGCGAAAATATTAATGTAAATAATGTATATAGCACAGCGTATGCATGTTCAACATCTCCAAGTGTATTCTATATTCCATACCAAGATAATAAAGCATACATTGAAGTAGAAACAAGTTCAAAATTAAGCATTAGTGATGAACAGTTCTATATATTAGATTTAAATGTATTAAAAGAAGTTACAGAAAAGATAAATGCTAACAAAATTGATAATTTAAAAATAGAAAATAATAAAATATCATTAAAAGTAGAAGCGAACTCAAATCAGCAAGCATTAATATCTGTTCCATTATATAAAGGAATGCAAATACAAAGAAATGGAGAAAAGCTAGAAGTAACTAGTTTTGAAGATTGTTTTATGGAAATTCCTTTAGTAGATGGAGAAAATAATGTAGAAATAACATTCAAAATTCCGGGTTTCTATATAGGAATTGTAATATCATTAATTGGAATTATGTTTTTAATTAGTATTTCAATTATAAATAAATATATAAAAAAATAAATTAAAAAAGGAGAAATTTTATGAAAACTATAAAAGAAAAAGAAAAAATATTAGAAGAATACTTAAAATCACTTGAAAGCGTGGCAGTTGCTTTCTCGTCAGGGGTGGATTCTAGTTTATTATTGAAAAAGGCAAAGCAAGTATTAGGGGATAAAGTTATAGCAATAACTGCTCGTTCTTGTTCATTTCCAAAAAGAGAATTAAATGAAGCGGTAGAGTTTTGCAAAAAAGAAAATATAAAACATATCATAGTGGAAAGTGAAGAATTAGAAATAGAAGGCTTTTCACAAAATCCAAAAGATAGGTGTTATATTTGTAAAAAAGAATTATTTACTAAAATGAAAGAAGTAGCAAAAGAAAATAATATAAATGAAGTTGTAGAAGGTTCAAATATGAATGACTTAGGAGATTATAGACCAGGCCTAAAAGCAATAGAAGAGTTAGGAATAAAAAGCCCATTAAGATATGCTCGGATTTTATAAGCAAGAAATAAGAGAACTTTCAAAAGAACTACAACTTAGCACTTGGGATAAGCCATCATTTGCTTGCCTTGCAAGTAGATTTGTATATGGAGAAGATATAACAAAAGAAAAATTGAATATGGTAGATAGAGCAGAGCAATTTCTTCTTGATATGGGATTAAGCCAAATTAGAGTAAGAATTCATGGGGAGAATATGGCTAGAATAGAAGTAGAGCAACATGAAATAGAAAAAATAGCAAAAGAGGAAATTAGAAATAAAATTGTAGATGAATTCAAAAAAATTGGCTTTAATTATATAACATTGGACTTACAAGGCTATAGAACAGGAAGCATGAATGAAACAATAGATATAGGAGGATAATGTGAAAGTAGCAATTGGTCAAGATAGTCACAAAATAGATTATAAGAATAAAAACAAAAAATTAATATTAGCTGGAATTGAATTTGAAGAAGATTTTTCAATATTGGCTAATAGTGATGGAGATGTAGTTTTACATGCTATTACAAATGCTATTTCAGGAATTACATGCAAAAATATATTAGGAAAAATTTCGGATGATATGTGTAATAAAGAAGGAATAAAAAATAGTGAAGAATATGTAAAAGAGGCCCTAAAGTATTTAAAAGAAAAAATAGTGCATATATCTATATCAATAGAATGTAAGGTGCCAAAGATAAGTCCAAAGATTGAAACAATGAGAGAAAATATAGCAAGCATATTAAATATAAGTAAAAATTGTGTTGGAATAACAGCTACTTCTGGAGAAGGTTTAACTGAATTTGGAAAAGGAAATGGTATTAGTGTTTTTGTTTGCCTTACAGTAGAATAGGAGAAAAGCAATGGACGAAATATATGTAAAAGCAAGAGCAAAAATAAATTTGAATTTAGAAGTACTAGATAAAAGAAAAGACAATTATCATAATATAAAATCCATATTTCAAAAAATCAATTTATATGATGAAATGTATATAAAAAAGACAAATACAAATAAATTTGAATTACAAACAAATGAAAAAAGTATAGAGAATAAGGAAAATATTATTTATAAGGCATTTGAAAAGTTAAAAGAAAAATATAATGTAATTTCAGGCGTACAGGTAAAATTAAATAAAAAAATTCCAATGCAAGCAGGTTTGGGTGGTGGAAGTACTGATTGTGCAAGCTTTATTTTATGCATGAATAAATTATTTAATTTGAAACTAACCAAAACAGAAATAGAAAGTATTGGAAAGAGTTTAGGAGCGGATGTTGTACCTTGTTTATACAATAGAGCATTATTAGCTGAAGGAATAGGGGATAAAATAACAACAATTAATACTAATTTTAAATATTATATTGTAATCATCAAATTAGATATATTGGGAAATACAAAAGATATGTATAATAGAATAGATAAGAAACAAAAACTTATTAAAATAGATAATACAAATAAAATTATTGAGGGACTAGAAAATAACAATATAGAGTTAATTGCGGAAAATCTACATAATACTTTTGAAGAGGTTGTGCAAGAAAAAGATGTAGTAGAAAATATTAAAAAGGAATTTATAAAAAATGGGGCAAAAGGAAGTTTAATGACTGGTTCGGGAGCATGTTTTTATGGTATTTTTGAAGATAAGAAAGTAGCAAAAAATGTATATAACAAATTAAAAGATAAATATCAAACTTATATATGTACATCATACAATTCAAAAAAGGAGGAAAAATTTTGATAGATACAAGAACAGTTACTGCAATAATATTAGTAGCAGGAAATAGTACAAGATATGGTCAAAAAAGAAATAAAAATTTTGAAATATTAAATGGAAAAACGGTGTTATCTTATAGTTTAAATGAATTTAATAAAAATAAATATATAGATAATATAATAATCGCAATAAAAGAAACAGAAAAAGATAAAGTGGAAAAAATAATTACACAAGAAAAGCCTACTAAAAATATTAAAATAGTAACAGGTGGAGATACAAGAAAACAATCAGTATATAATTGTATAACTTCAACAGATTCAGACATTGTTATTATTCATGATGGTGCAAGACCAGTTATAAAACAGGAATATATTAATAAGTGTATTGAAAATATGAATTCTGTTAAAGGTGCAACAATCGGGGTAAAATCAAAAGATACAATAAAAATAGCAGATGGCAATAATCTTGTAGTAAATACTACTCAAAGACCTAATACATGGGTTATTCAAACTCCTCAATGTTTTGATAGGAATGTTTTAGTTAAAATGCATAATAAATATGAAAATGCAGATGTAACAGACGATTGCCAGTTGCTTGAATTAGACAATTATAATGTTAAAATTATAGAAGGAGATTATACTAATATAAAAATTACAACATTTGAAGATTTGGGAATAGTTGAAGGATTAATGTGAAATTGTTGCCATAAGTAGAAAAATGTGATATATTATATGGAATAAAAAGAAAAATATGGAGATTAAAATGGTAGAGCAAAGCAAAAAAATCACAAATTATTTAAGAAAAACAATACTTGCACAAGTAGACAAAGGGATAGACTTTAAAAGTGAAGAATTTTATAAAATATCAAAACAAAGTTTCCTAAGCGGAGAAATTGATACAGATATTACAGACAAACTTTTTGAAAAAAACAAAAAAGAAACAAAAAAATATTCAGAAAAGGAAGAAAAAGAAAAAAACATTGATGAAAGCATATGTGTAATACTAGCAGCTAAAGTAATACGAACCGAAGTAGAAGGAAGCCAAAAAAAAGAAGAAAGAGAAGACCTAACAGGCATATTTTTTATACCAGCAATACTAAATAAAAAAACATCAAGTTTATTACCAGCTATGGAATACAATAAACTTCCATGGTTTCCAAGAGAATTTTTAAAACCAATGATTGAGCCAGAGCTTGCAATAGGTGATGGAGAAAGTTATGATAAAATAGTAAGTGATGAAATCTATAATATATATAAAATAGTTAGCTGGCAAGAATATATGGGATATTGCAAAAACATATATGAAACAACAACAAAATGTAGTTTTGAAAAAGACGAAATTTGTAATATGAATGGAAAAAAAGAAAAAATATTATTAGAAAATAATGTCTATTTATTCCTTGATAAAACAATTCATCCATCACACCATATAAAAAAGTTATATAATAATATCATAAAGCAAGATATAGAACTACCTCTGTATGAAAATTTTATAAATTTAGAACAGCAAAAAGACAAGCCATTAATTGAAAATACTATAGAAAATCAAAAAAAACATTGTGGACAAATGGGAGGTCAATATCCACTATCACCATCCCAAAGAGAAGTTTTAAACCATTTTAACAATATGGAAGAAAGCGATATTTTAGCAGTAAAAGGACCACCAGGAACAGGAAAAACCACACTATTGCAATCAGTTGTCGCAAATGAATATGTAAAAAGTGCATTAGCTAAAGAAGTTCCCAAATTAATAGTTGCATCATCTACCAACAATCAGGCAGTAACAAATATAATAGAATCATTTGGAAAAATAGAACCTAAATTTAACAACAATTTAGAAACTAGATGGATAGAAAAAGTAAATAGTTTTGCTATGTATTTTCCATCTAAGCAAAAAGTAAAATCTGCAAAGAAAGACGGATTTCAATATACAAATAGCAAAGGAGAGTATTCTGTAGCAGAAATTGACAATGAAGAAAATATAAAAAAATCAAGAGAAAAATTTTTAACAGAAGTAGAAAAAATATTTCCAAAAGCAAATCCGGCTAAGAGGAATATAAGCTATTACAAAGAAAGTATACATAAAACAATATGCTATATTAATAGTGCTCAAACTAATTTGATAGATATTGTGCAAGAATTAGAAGAAATAATTGGAAAAGAAGATGCAAAACAATATATTAAACAAAAAAAGGAATATGTTGAAAAAATAAGAAACGAAAATGAACAAATAAGAGAAAGAACACAATTTTGGAAAAATCAATATAAACAAATTCCTAAATTATGGAAAATGTTAGCATGGATAAAAAAATATCAAATAAAAATTTCTAATAAATTAAAAATATATGTAAAAGAAAACGAGAATTTTGAAAAAGAAAATATTAACATGGATATTATTGAAGATTATTATGCAAAAAAAATAGAGCAAAACAATGAAGAAATTCGTAAAGAAAATAAAATATTAGAAAAAATAGAACAAACAATACAAAACTATAATGTGGAATTAAAAAAGCTAAAAAAATGCTTTATTCAAATAAATGACATTCAGGAAAATTTAATAACTAACAAAGAAAAATTAGAAGAATGGTTAGATACAAACACAAGATATATTTCATTTTGGTTAGCAGTCCATTATTATGAAGCAAGATGGCTAGAAGAAGAATTTGCTTTAACCAAAAATCAAAAAGGAACTACATATAGCAACGTTTTAAGAAACTTTTACAAAAGACTTAGTATGATTACTCCTTGTATGGTAATGACTTTTTATATGTTACCAAAACAATTTGAGATATATAATGATGAAGAAAACAAAGAATTTTTGTATAAAATTATTGATACTTTAATAGTAGATGAGGCAGGGCAAGTATCAACAGAAATTGCAGCTTGTTCTTTTGCACTTGCTAAAAAAGCATTTGTTGTTGGAGATGATAAGCAACTACAACCTGTGTGGGGAGTGGAAAAGCCACTTGATAAATCATTGGCAATACAAGAAAAAGTAATAGAAAATCCAAAAGAATTTAAGCTATTACAACAATATGGAATAACAGCTTCTTCTTCATCTGTTATGGAAGTAGCATGCAAGTCATGTAAATATAGTAAATATGGAGAAAAAGGACTTTTTTTAAGTGAGCATAGACGTTGTTTTGATGATATAATAAAATATTGCAATAAATTAGTATACAAAAATAAATTACAACCTTTAAGAGGAAATGGAAAAGATATTGAAATATTACCAAAAATGGGATATCATTTAATAGAAACTAAAAAATCAAAAAGAGTAGGAACAAGTAGAATAAATACTACTGAAGCAATTGGAATTGCTAAATGGATACTAAAAAATGAAAAAGATATATTTAATTATTATGCAAAAATAAGTCAAGACAAAATATTAGGAATAATAACGCCATTTAAAGAACAAGCAAGAGAAATTAGAAAAGTATTAAAACAAATGTTGCCACCTCACATAATAAATAAAATTACAGTAGGAACAATACATGTATTTCAAGGAGGAGAAAGAAAAATAATTATAATGTCTACAACTTATGGAAGTGAAGATGGTTGTTTTTTCATCGATTATAATAAAAATATGATGAATGTGGCAGTATCAAGAGCAGAAGATTCATTTTTAGTTTTTGGAGATATTAATTGCTTAAAAGAAGAAGAACAAAGTCCAAGTGGCTTATTGAAAAAATATATCATAAAAAATCGTATATAAAAGGAGAAACATGAATAGAAAAAATAAAGTAAAAATATTTAAAATAACGCTAGGAATATTAGTAGTAGCAATATTAATAGGACTTATTACATATTTATTACCTGTAATGAAAAACTTATCTACGGTAGAAGGACAAGTTGCTTTTAAAGAAAAAGTAGAAAATTCAGGTATAATTGGAATGCTATTGCTTTTTGGACTGCAATTAGCACAAATATTCCTTATAATTGTACCAGGAGAACCAATAGAAATTTTAGCAGGAATGTGTTATGGAGGCTTATGGGGCACAATATTTATAATGATATCTGCTTGTATCATATCAACCATAATATTTTTACTAGTCAGAAAATATGGAAGAAAGTTTGTATATCATTTTTGCGATGAGGAGAAAATTGCTAAAATAGAAAATAATAAATTATTTCAAAATCCAAAAAAAATTGAATTAATAATGTTTATTTTATTTTTAGTACCAGGAACCCCAAAAGATTTATTGGTATATGTAGCAGGATTATTACCAATAAACCCAATTAGATTTATTGTTATATCAACAATAGCTAGAATTCCATCTGTTATTACTTCAACACTTGCAGGAACCAATTTAGCAAGTGGAGATTGGAAAATGAGTATTCTTCTATATGTGGCAATATTAGTGATAGTAGCAATAGTTATATTTATAATTAACAAATTTGATAAAAGTAAGACAACAAAACATGTATTAAAAACATTTAGCAAAGACATATAACCAAAATATAATACGAAAGGATAAAAAATGAAAGAAAATACTAAAAAGATAAATGCATTTTTAAAAAGAAATTTGAAATGGATAATATTATTTATTTGTTTAATAGCCTTTATAGAACTTACAGAAGATGTATTTAGTCAAGAAATAATGAAAGCAGATAGCATTGGATATCAAATAATAGAAAAATATTTAATATCAGACTATGTGACACCAATCGCCAAAATAATTACAAATTTAGGTGGAGCAACTTGCTTGATTTCTATAACAGTGATTTTGATGATAGCAGTAAAAAATAAAAAAATAGGATTATTTATTATGCTGAATTTAATCCTACAAAGCCTATTAAATGTTCTATTAAAAAATATATTACAAAGACCAAGACCAACAGAATATAGGATAATTGATGAAAGTGGATATAGCTTTCCATCAGGACATTCAATGGCTAGTATGGCATTTTATGGATTTCTTATATATTTAATTTATAAAAATATAAAAAATAAAAAAATAAAATATATTGCAATTTCAATGTTATCAATTTTAATAGTTGCAATAGGAATTAGTAGAATTTATTTAGGAGTACATTATACAAGTGACGTTATAGCTGGCTTTTTAGTATCAATTTTTTACCTAATTTTATATACAAGTATTATAAGTACTTTTTTAAAGCCGAGAGAGGAGGAAGGAAATGGATAAAGACACAAAAAAAATAAAAAAATTAATTTTTTTGATAATGATAGCTATTATTTTCTACTGGGTATTAAATAATACAAGTATAATAGGTGATATAATTGGAAAAATAATAGACATAATATTTCCTTTTATATTAGGAGCTTGCTTAGCATTTATACTAAACATTCCGATGAGTTTTTTCGAAAAAAAACTAAAAAAAATAGGTAATAAAAAACTTAAAAGGATAATTTCGCTCGTTTTAGCAATTGTGGTAATAATAGTTATATTGGCATTAATTATTAATTTAGTTGTACCAGAATTAATAAAAATTATTGCATTATTAATAAATAACATACCATACTATATAGAAGAACTAAACACATTAACACAAAATATGCAAGGAAATATTACAATAGATGATATAATGGCAAAAGCAAATATCAATGCAGAGCAAATAAAGACTCAAGCACAAGAAATGATTCCAAAAATATTAAATTCTTCTATTCTATTTGTTGGAAACTTCTTTAGTGGAATTGCACACTTTTTTATTGCTATTGTATTTTCAGTATATATTTTAATAGATAAAGAAAAATTACAAAAACAAGCAAAAAAAATAATGACAGTATATCTTGGAAAAAATAAAACAAGAAAAATTATAAAATTAGGAAAAGTATCTAATAATACTTTTAGAAGCTTTTTTGTAGTACAATGCTTAGAAGCAACCATATTAGGAGTGCTTTGCATAATTGGAATGTTAATTTTGCGAATACCTTATGCTTTTCCAATTGGAATTTTAATTGGAGTTACCTCGTTAATCCCAGTAGTAGGAGCATTTTTAGGAGCAATAATAGGAGCAATTTTAATTGTATCAATAAATCCAATTAAGGTTATAACATTTATAATATTTGTCATTATCTTGCAACAAGTAGAAGGAAATGTAATTTATCCAAGAGTTGTAGGCAATTCTGTAGGACTTCCAGGTATGTGGGTATTAGTAGCTGTTACAATAGGAGGAAGTTTATTCGGAATTTTAGGAATGTTAATAGCAGTACCAATAGGCTCTATAATTTATACTTTAATAAAAGAAGATGTAAATAAGCAATTACAGACACAACAAAAAAATTAAAGAAAAATAGTTGCATATTTTTTCCAATAATAGTATAATAATAATAGAGGCATAATATTATATAAAAATATTTTTTAAAGAGAGGTAAAAAAATGGATTATTTATATATACTAAGAGAAGCTCTAGTATGGATTATCACTATATTTTGGCTATATCAACTTATGGTTAGCTTATGCTCCTTAGTAAAAATAAAAGACAAACCATTAAAAGTAAACAAAGATCACAGATTTATGGCAATTATACCAGCACACAATGAAGAAGAAGTAATAGTAAACTTAATAGAAAGTTTAAAAAATCAAAACTATAACAAAGAATTATATGATATTTATGTAATTGCAGACAATTGTACTGATAACACAGCCAAAGTAGCCAAAGAAGCAGGTGCAATTGTATATGAAAGATTTAATAATAGCCAAAAAACAAAAGGATATGCATTAGATTGGTTTTTAAAACAAAAAATACAAGAAGATGCTCCTTATGATGCATTCTTTGTATTTGATGCTGATAACGTTGTAGACCCTAATTTTATAAAAAGTATGAATAAAAAATTGTGCCAAGGTGAAGACGTTGTACAAGGATACAGAGATATAAAAAATCCAACAGACAGTTGGATTTCAGCAGGATATGCTATATTCTATTGGACAATGCACAGATTTTATCACTTAGCAAGATATAATTTGGGATTATCTCCATTATTAAATGGTACAGGATTTATGGTAAAATTTGATGTTGTAAAACCACAAGGATGGGATACAGTAACATTAACAGAAGATATAGAATTTTCATTAAAAAGAATTATAAGTGGTAAAAAATTAGGATGGGCTACAGATGCAATCGTATATGATGAACAACCAGTTGCATTTAGACCAAGCTGGTCACAAAGAAGTAGATGGACAGTAGGACACATGCAATGTATAAAAGAATATACAAAAGCATTAGCAGTAGCAACCAAAGAAAATAAAACAATGATGAATTTAGATGGATTTCTATACATTATAGGAAGTATACCAATGTTTATTATCACAATATTATTAGTAGCAACAAACTTCTTAATGTATGCAGGTAGTGGAATGACACAGGAAGAATTAATAATTAATTTAATGAAATACTTAATCCCAACATTCCTATTTCCAATTATAACAGGTATAATTGCAATGTATTTAGATAGACGACCAATTAAACCAATGATAAAAGGATTGATATTTTATCCATTGTTTATGGGGTCATGGTTACTAATTAACTTTAAATGTTTATTTAAAAGAGAAACATCATGGGAGAAAATTAATCATGTAAGAAATATTAAAATGGCAGAAGCACCATTACAAGAGGAAGAAATAAAAGTATAAAAAATAACATGATGTTCTATAATAGAATTACCAAAATAAAAATAGAGAATGTTATACCACTTATATGGTAAAATATCCTCTATTTTCATTTAAATATATTAAAGATAGGGAGAAAAATGAAAAAAAATTTATTACATATAATATTAATAATAGTGGGTGCAGTCCTAATTTTATTGCCAGCTTTCCATAGCAATATTTGGTTTGACGAATCATATAGTGTAGGATTAGTAAATCACTCATTTGCAGAAATTTGGACAATAGGTTCACATGATGTTCATCCTATTTTGTATTATTGGATGTTAAAAATAGTCAATTTAATTTTTGGTGCAAATCTAATTGCTTATCGTATCTTTTCATGCTTAGGAATAATTGTATTAGGAATACTAGGTTTGACACATATAAAAAAAGATTTTGGAAAACTAACTGGATTATTATTTACACTTTTTAGCATGTTTTTACCAGTTATGCTAAATTATGCTTTAGAAATCAGGATGTACTCTTGGACCATTGTATTTGTAACATTAGCAGCAGTTTATGCAAATAGATGGATTAAAAATAAAGATTTTAAGAACATAATATTATTTGGTATTTTTAGTTTGATTAGTTGCTATATGCATTATTATGCACTAGTATGTATGGGAATTATCAATTTGGGATTGATAATATATGTTATAAAACAAAAAGACAAATTTGAAAAAGATATGATAATAAAATTTGCTTTAGTAGAAATTTTACAAATTATTTTATATTTGCCATGGCTCATTTGTTTTATCAATCAAGCACTAAGAGTAGGCTCAGGTTTCTGGATTACAATAGAATTCCCGCAAATAATAATTGACATTTTAAATTTCCAATTCAAAGGTAGTTTAGAACAAACTATTCCAACAATAATTGCAGTTGCTTTATATTTGTATATTGGATATATAATTATAAAAAATATAAGAAAAAAAGAAGATATAAAAGCAGGAATAATACCAATTGTGATATATATATCAGTTATTTTTATAGTTGCTTTAGTATCAAGAATATCACCAATTTTATATGCAAGATATTTATTTACTATAACAGGTTTATTAATTTTTGCAATAGCATACTTTCTGGGCAAAGAAAATAACCAATATATAATAGGATTTGTATGTGCCACAGTTATCATATTGTCAATAGAAAATTGGGGGAATGTTATGCAAGAAAATTATGACGTTTCTAACCAAGAACCAATACAATATTTAAAAGAAAATTTACAAGATGATGATATAATTGTTTATTCCAATATAAATAATGGGGGAGTAATTGCGGCATTAATAGATACTAATCAGCAATATTTTTTGAATTTAGAGAATTGGTCAGTTGAAGATGCTTATAAAGCATATTCTCCACAAATGAAAGTTGTAGGAAGTATAGAAGAAGCAGTAAAAGAAGCTAAAGGAAGAATTTTTATTATTGATACAGGAGATTTGGCTTTATACAATAATTGGCCAGATAAAGAAAAATATAAAGAAGTAAGCATACAAAAATTTGAGCCAAAATATAAGCAGTATACTTACCAAATTGTTATATTAGATAAAATAGTAAGATAAGAAAAAAGGATGTTGATATAAATGTTACAAGTTATAATAAAATTAATAGGTGTTATTTTAATATTAATAGGTGTAATTATGATATATGATGCACGAATTTTATCGAAAAGATTTTTTGGGTTTGGAGACCAAAATCAGGCTTCTAATGGATTGAAAATATTGGGATTTGTTATTGCAATCATGGGGGGACTTATTTTGTATTTTATATAAGGGGACTGCAAATTTGAAAAAATAACGAAAATAACTTGACAATGAAAGCACAAATATGCTATTATATACATTGTCAAGTAAATATGCGGATGTGGCGGAACTGGTAGACGCGCTGGTCTTAGGAACCAGTGCCAAAAGCGTGGGGGTTCGAGTCCCTTCATCCGCACCAAAAAATAGGGTTTGAGCAAATATTGAATTTATTTCAAAATGGCTCAAATTTATTAATTATTGATATGCAATATTAATAGAAACTTGACAATTTTACATAATTATTGTATAATCTAAATATATATTACATATAATATATTATACTCATCTACCAGGTAGTAGAAGGAGTCTACGGGAACGTTTTTAAGACTATATTAAAGGCGTTCCTTGTCTTTTATATTCATTATATTTTTTATAATATTTTTTTATATTTATATCATTAAAACCTTTTTCAATATAAAAAGCAGTAATTAGTTGGTAATAAGTTTTTCTTCTTTCTAAAATGATAATATATTGTTCTTTGGGAAAGAATATTTTTGTTCTTACTCTATTTTCATTGCCATTAAAAAATTCTTCATATAATAGTAAACCATCACAATCAATGCATTTTTCTGAACAAGGATAATGCTCTATTATTGGTTTAATCCAATGCAACCTTTCAGCTCGTCTAAAATCAGGTTCTCTATCATTAACATCTTTAGGATTAGCACTTTCCGTCTTGCAAATAAGATGAACAAAAGATGTTTCGTATTCTAAATATTTTGGACTTGTTTTTACTTTTATGGGCAATCCATTAAAGTAAATTTTATCTATAAAGAACATTTTTCTAAAAATTTTATATAATTCAGATTCATAATCAGCATATTTATTTAAATCATTGCATGGATTAATGGGTGTTAACCATTTGCATTCATATTGATACATTGTTTGTTCTATCCTCTAATTTAATTTTGAATAAATTAAATTTCCTTTCTCCTAGAATTGTTGATTTTGTTAAATCATAACCACTTTTTTGAATAATTCTATTAACAATCATTGATTTTGCATTTGAATTAGCTAAATTTCTATTTTTATATGCAATAGCACCAATAAGTAGGTCAGTAAGTTGTAATATATTACATTCATAAGATGATACATTTTGAACTTTTAGGATATTAGTAGTGTCAAAATCATATTGACTATTACATAGAACCCTGTGTAATTGCTTTACGCGATAAGAACTTTTTGAATCTACTTTATCTAAATATATATTGTTTTGAGTTTTAGGGGTAACTAACCAAGAGAGAACATAGAAATACATTCTATAATAAAAATCTATAAATTTTTGATTATAATTTAAACATATCTCGTCTTTATTTATTATTATTGCTCTAAAAGTCAAGTTATCGTTATCAAAAAAATAATCTATTAAATCTAAATAAAAATTTAATTTGTTTTTCGATATAGACTGCCATTTTATTTCATTAAAATTGCTTAAACCATATTTTTCCTTTAGCTTTTTTATGTCTGTACTTATTTTTTTTCTACTATACTTAGGACATTTTATACCCCCTAATACCATAATAGGAATCTTATCATTTTCTAAATGACAACTTTCGTCGCAATAAATATTATATATTTCTTTTACTTCTTCCATATAACTCCTCCGTATTCAAATACTATATTTCTTAATTCTACTATTTATTTATCTTCTTTGTTGGCTCAACTGAAAATATAATAATACGCTTTTTGTAATATGTCAAGAAAAAATTGCAATTAATCCTATTACCTTAGAGGTAGGGGACTTATTGCTTTTATTATCCATTATATTATAATTCAGAGGAAAATAGTGAAAAAAGATAGCATCTATTTGCCATCTTCATTTTTAAGATTTTTTATATCTTCTAAATCCATATTATCAATAGCATATTTAATCATTTCATTTATAATATAATTATATGATTTTATAAACTAAAAAAAGTTGACTTTATTTTTTTCATTTGATAAAATAAAAATATAACAAAAAAGGTAACAAAAATGAAAAGATAATGCCTTTTTAGTTGTTAAAAAAATAAAGTTTTGAGGCATATATTTGATTGTTTACAAAAGAAAAGAGGTGAATTTTTATATGTTAATAATATGTAGTGAATGTGGAAAAGAATATTCAGACCAAGCCAAGAGTTGCCCTAATTGTGGTGCTATAACATCTAAAAATAGATATATTTCAAACAATATTGGAAGACAAAATATCAACAACAATTCAAATGAAGGGAGTGGAATAGTAAAAATACTACTTATTATAATAGCAATAGCGATAGTCATACTTTTTATAATGCCAAAAACAAAAACACCTGATACAGTTGAACAACCAACTTCTGATTACAACAATTTATTCAGTAATAGACCGAGTCGTGAACAAATAGCAAATGCAACAACAATTGATTATAGAAGTTTATATAAAGGTGCAAATATATTAAAAGGTAAGTTTTATAAAATAACAGGTGAAATAGTTCAAGATGTAGGAAATCATATTTATCATGTTAATATGACAGAAAATAGTTTCTATTATTCTTCTCACTCTTATTATACAGACCGTATTCAAATTTCAATTATAGGTACTCCAAGTGAAATACTAATGGAAAATGATATTGTTTCATTCACAGGAGAATATCTTGGCAATTATACATATACTGCAGTTTTAGGAAATGATAACACAGTTCCTAATTTAAGAGTTTATGCAGAAAATTTAAGAGTGATTGGACATACAGATTAGCATTATATACAACATACAAAAGATAGAACACTTTAATGAACTATAAAAGGTTATCCAATATGGATAACCTTTTCAAAATAATTTATTTATATCTATAAAAAATAAAATTAGTATTTTTCGTTACATTGACATTACCATCATAAAGCGACTTTTCACCATTTTGCAAAGGAACATCTATAAATACAGAACATTTAAATTCCTCATCTAAATTATTCGTAATATAAATATCAAAAGACAATTTACAAGCAATAGAAGATAAAGAAACATTACATTTTTTTAAAAGTGAACCATCATAAGTAATAGGAGTAGAAGTATCAGTTATTGTATAATCAGATTTTATATTTTGATTTACATAGCTAAGAGTAATAGGATTAGCTAAATTATTGTATAAAGTAGGAGTATCTAGATTAGCCTCATTCTCAGATGTAATTATAAAATCCAAATTTTGTGTAATTTCATTTTCATCTATAATATCACTTTTGGCAAATTGATTAAAACCTTTAAAATATAATTTAGGTTGTCCCAATTCAGGAGGAGTAGTGTACTGAATATTATCTAAAATTACTTTTTTAAAAGTATTTTTTAAATTTTTTTCTTCTTTAGAAGTACTATTAATAAAAATTGCCATATCAGTATACTGGTATAAATTTTCAATTGTAAAATTACTACTTGAGCCAGTTTTATTCTTTGTATCACAATTACTAAATAAAGTAATTTTATCAATTTTAAAAATTACTTCATCATTTTTATTAGCAAATGATAAAACATCATTTTCAAAATTTGTCTTTAAAACATATTTTTGGAACAATAAATATGCAAGAAAAATAAGTAAAATCAGTAAAATAAAAATAATAATAATAGCAATCGTTTTTTTCTTATCCATAAAATCCTCCTTATAAAACAATTATATAATAGTACATTTTTAAAATAAAATCAAGATGTTACTGGATAATAGTTTCAAGGTGAGCTGTCCCTGCAGTATAAGATTTTCATTACATGTCTCGGCTTGTTACGAAATTTAAGAAATTCTAATTTATTTTATGGCACCCTTTCACAATAGTGAACTATTTCCATAAAATTGCATAGAATTTCTAAAATTTCTCCAGTCACATTCGACATTTCATTCAAATTCTTATACTGCAGGGACAGCTCACCTTGAAACCATTATCCGGTAACATCAAGATAAATTTTACCATAATAATCAATTGACAAAAAAAAGCGAAAAAGGTAAAATAATAATAGGTGATAATATGAAGTCAAAAGATAAAAAAATTTTAAAAGTTACAGTAAAAAAAATTATTATTATTTTAGCTTTTATTATTAGTTTATTATACATAGTTATATTTTATAACCTGTATTTTGTAGAAAACGATGTTTATGCCAAAGAAACATCAACTAATAATACACAAGAAATAAAAATAAGTCAAGCTAAAAAGGTTGACCTTGAAAATATGCTTTCACAAAATGCAAAAGAAGGTATAAAAGAAGAATATAGTGTGCAAGAAGTAACATTAGAATATTTAACAAAATATAGAAATAATAATACTTTACCAAAAGGCGAAATTCAAGTAATTCAAGAAGGAAGACAAGGAAAACAAGAAATCACAATAAAAAAAGTTTACGAAAACGAACAAATAACTTCAGAAGAGCAAGTCTTTGCCAAAATAACAAAATCAGCAGTTGACAAGATTGTGGAGATTGGTACAGGGGATTATACTAGCAATTATAAAGCAAAAGTAGGAGATACCCTATATGTTACATCAGACCGTTTATCCGTTATGGTAGAACCAAACGAAAATGCACAAAAAATAGCAACACTTGCAAAACAAGACCAGCTAAAATTACTTGAAATACAAAATGAGTGGTATAAAATTTCATCATCTAGTACAATTGGTTATGTAAAAGCAGAATGTACCACATATATAAATCCAAACCAAAAAAGTGAAACAAACGAAGAAGAAAAGAATACAAAACAAACAATAAATAAACCAAGTTTTGGGATGGCATTAAATAAGCCAAGTGGTCTATCATTAGAGCAATTTAAAAAAGTTTTAACAGATAACCAAGACAAAAATGGTATTTTTCAAAACAATGCACAATATTTTTATTACATAGAAAAACAATATCAAATTAATGGAATTTTCGTTGCAGCAGTTGGTATACATGAAAGTGCATGGGGAAGCTCACAAATTGCCAGAAGCAAAAACAATTTATTTGGATATGGTGCGTATGATTCAAATCCATATAATGGAGCTTATAGCTTTTCAGATTATTCAGAATGTATAGACTTAATTGCAAGAGTTTTTGTTAAATATTATATAAATCCTAAAGGCACAAATATTTATGGAGGAGAAAAAGCAGAAGGAACATATTATAATGGAGCAACATTAACAGGAATTAATACAAAATATGCAACAGATAAAAATTGGGCAAATGCCGTATACAAGCATATGGAATATTTATACAATAAATTATAAAAAATTCTTGATATTTTTTACAATTTATTGTATGATATATAAGTATAAAGCATAAAAGGAATAATTTTCTATAACAATACCAACAGAAAGGGGCAAATTTATGAAAAAAACAATTATCATCATGATAATCATCTTAATAATCATGGGAATATTTGGACTTTCAAACACAGTACAAGCAGATGAAGGAATAATAGATGAACAAACGCAAAGCAAAATAGTAGAAATAAAAGAAAACGCAGCAAATTCCATAGAAGATTATAAAGCTAAATATGGTTCAGATGTATATGGTACAGTTGCCTATATTCTAAATATTGTTAGAATTTACAGTATACCAATATGCTTTTTAGGAATGGCAATAGGTGCAATTCACCAATATATGATTGGTGTAAGAAAACTAGACACATTAGAAAGAGGTTTAGCATTTATTGTAACATGTGTCACAATTTTAATAATATGCCAAATTTTACCGTTAGCATTTGCAGTATTTGTAAAATTTGGAAGGGGGTAACAAATGAAAGTTTTATTTGCTGTGAGTAATGAGGAAATATCAGAATCAATCGTAAAAATGTATCAAAAAGTATATAAACAAATTATTTCTTATAAGAATGTATATTACTTTAATGCAATATTAAAAGAAATACAAAAAGATAAAACATATGATAGAATCGTAATAAGCGAGGATTTAGAAGCATTTACACATACACAATATGATCAAATTGATAGGTTTATATTTGATAAATTAGATAGCATTAGTGATGAAGCATCTAATATTAAGGGAAATGACACGCCAATTATTCTAATTTGCTCAGATAGAAGAACAAGACCAGATCCTATATTAGTAAAAATATTTGGAATAGGAATTTATAATGCAATTATTGGAAATGATAGAAGCGTAGATGAAGTATGTAGATTAATTAACAGACCACGTGCTAAGAAAGAAGCAAAGGCATACTATAAAATAGATGCAGAAGATGTAAATTATCAAGCAGAAAATGAAAATGATGTAAGTGAAATGGAAATTCAAAATATTGTGGCGCATTATAAAAAACTAGGAAAAAATGAAGAACGATATGTAGAAAGTTTTGATAATATAGCAGCACAATATAATGATACACAGTTAAGAATTATCTCGAAGTTCTTACCACTAAATGTACGAGCAGTATTAGAAGAAAAATCTCCTAAATATCAAAAAGTAATGTCTTTCAATAATTCAGTTTCTAATAATTTACGTACTAAAAAAAGCGAAAAAGAAGAACCAGATGGTCCAAGCCAAGTGCTATTAAAATCAAAAAATAAAGAAGGACTTTTATCTAAACCGGTAGTCATTCCATCTTCTGTAGATATGGCAGGAACAAGAAAATTAGCAAGGCAAAAAGTATCAAATACTTACGACGAAGAGGAAGAACCTACACCAAAAATTGTAAAAAGAGAAGTTGAAATAACACAAGAAATAGTTGAACCACCACAAGAAACTATTACTAGGCCAGTACAGCCAGTTCAACCTGTACAAACAGTTCGACCAGTACAACCAGAACCAATGGCACAACCAATTCAACCTGTACAAACGGTACAATCAGAACAACCGGTACAACCAGTACAACCAATACAGCCAGTAAAAAGAGGAAGAGGAAGACCAAGAAAAAATCCAGCACCAACAGTAGAAGAAGTAGTAGAACAACCAGTAAAAAGAGGAAGAGGAAGACCAAGAAAAAATGTTGTAATAAAACAAGAAGTAGTAGTAGAAACATCACCAGAAGATAATATTGTAGTACCAAGATTTAATGCAGAAGAGCAAGAAGAACTACAAGATCAATTTATACCAACACAACAAGAACAAAGCAATGATTTTTTACCAGGATTTGAAGAAGAACCAGAAGAAACACAAAGCGAATTATTACCAGGATTTGAAGAAGAAGAAAATAATGACATTTCATCAATATCAAATCAAGAACAAGATGATTCAGAAGAAGAAATGTTTCTACCAGGATTTGGTGAAGATGAGGAAGAACCAGAAGAAACAATTTTATCTGGACTAGGGATACAAGGTACAGTATCACAACCGTCAAGAAAATCAATGATGCGAAATACAGAAGAACGGTTCAATGGATACTATAGATTCTATAGATTCAGCAGATGATTATTATGGAATTGGTATGAATAACCAAGACGAACCACAAGAAGAAGTTGAAACAATAGATTTATCAAACTTAGTAACATCTGATAAAAAAATTGCTACTTTTGTTGGAACAAGCAAAAATGGAACATCATTTATAGTTAATAATATGGCAGAATTAATGTCTTCAATGGGAATTAATACAGCAATTTTAGATACAACAAGAAACAGAAATTCTTATTATATTTATACAAAAAATGAAGAAAATTTGCGCCAAATTGCAGCAAGTAGTATTCAAGGATTATCACAAGGAATAGCCAGAGGAATTAGTGTAAATAAAAATCTAACAGTCTATACTTCATTACCAAACGAAGGAAATGCAATAGTACATGTTGACAAAATATTAGAAACATTATTAAAAAATCATTCTCTAATTTTAATTGATACAGACTTTAATACACCTCTTGGATATTTTAAACATAGTCAAGAAACATATTTAGTACAAACAATGGATGTACTAACAATTCAACCATTAACAGCATTTTTAAGAAATTTAAAAGCTAAAAATATTTTAGATGAAAAGAAACTAAGAATTGTTTTGAACAAAGTTGTAAAAATAAAAGGAATCAAAGATGAAACAATTATAGGAGGAATGTCTGCTTATACAGATCCTGCAATGTCATTTATGACAGAATTATTTGACCGAGATAGAATAAAATTTGTATCAATTCCTTTTGAGGTAGAAACATATATAAGATATTTAGAAGGTGTAAGTATTGACTGTGAAGTTTCTTTAAAAGGATATTCAAAAATATTTATGCAAACATTAAAAGAACTAGGAAATATGTTATATCCAATTATATCAACTAATTATCAACCACCATCTGCCAATATGGGAGGAGGAAAATTTTCACCAGGTATGAACTCTACATTAGATAAAATGAAAAAAAATTATTAAGCCGGAAAGAGGGAAAAAATCGTGACAATAGCAGTAGTAATAATCTTAGTTTTAATTATATTAGGACTAGTTATATACAATGTTAATATCCATAAAAAGATACAAAAGTTTAAAAATATGAATCAAAAAATTACAAATTTATATGTGGTTCAAGATTTTATGAATACAATAGGAGAAACTTCAACTGTAGAATATAAAATTAAGAAAATTAATGATATACTTGTTGAAAGATATGAAATAAAATATTCAACAATCGTTGTTTTTGATGGTGCACAATATCAAGTAAAAGCATCAAATGTTGACGAAAGACATTGGGGGTCTCTGAAAAAATTACAAGATGTAGACATGTTTAAAGATAGCATACAATCAGCAACACCTAAATATGTAACAGTAAACAACGAAAATGAAAAACTTCCATATCAAGAAATGGAATTTGGAAGAGCAAAATCTGCTATATTTTTCCCTCTTTATATAGATAATGTTTATATTGGATATTGGATTATAGAAAGTGGAACTCCTCACGATTTTGATAATGTAGATATAACAGTATTAGAAGTAATAAAGGAAAATATTGTATCTGTCTTAAAAACAGTGGTACATCAAAAAACCTTAGAATCAATTGTAAGAAAAGATTTATTTACAGGTCTATACTCAGAAGAATACTTATATGGTGAAGGAAAAAAAGTAATAGACCAATATACAATATCAACTATATGTATGTTTAAAATTATTAATATACAAGATATAAACAAAAGATATAGCAGAGAATTAGGAAATAAAGTAATTACTCAGATTAGTGAATATGTAAAAGCCAATATATCACAAGACTACGTATTTGTAAGATATATGGGACCAAAATTTGTTATTGCATTTTCAGGAGTAGAAGCAAATAGTGTTGTTGACTTTTTAAATGAAACAAAAGAAGCAATTGAAGCAATGCAAATAGAGTTAACACAAGAAGAAAAGCAAGAATTAAATTTAGAAGTGAAACTAAATAAAGATTCAAGCAAAGCGAATAATACAAAAGAAATTGCAAAACCAAGACTAAACTTTGCAATATCATCTTATTATAAAGGAACAGGATTAGAAGAAGTATTGAAAAAATTAGAAGAATATTTAGACAATGCAGATGCAAATGAGAGCGATATAACAAATTTATAAAAGGAGTGATTAAGAATGGAATTTGATAAAACAATGCATTTCGAGGTTGAAAGAGAAGAAAATGTAAAATGCAAAGAAATTTTAAAAGAAGTGTATGAAGCACTTGTAGAAAAAGGATATAACCCAATCAATCAAATTGTTGGTTATATATTATCAGGTGATCCAACTTATATTACAAGTCATAAAGATGCAAGAAATAAAATTAGAACAATAGAAAGAGATGAATTATTAGAAAAAATGGTAAAAAATTATATAGGATTAGATGAAAAATAATATGAGAATTTTAGGAATAGACTATGGAGAAGCAAGAGTAGGAATTGCCATAACAGATGCGTTAAATATCACAGCACAAGGATTGGAAACAATACAAAGAAATGGAACTGACAAAACAATATTAAGAAGACTAGATGAGATTTTTAAGCAATACGAAGTAGATACAATTGTAGTTGGTATGCCATTAAATATGAATGGAACAATATCGCAAAGAGCTAAAATAACGCAAGAATTTATCCACAAATTAAAATGCGAATACAATACCATGCATATAGAAACAATAGATGAAAGACTTACAACTGTAGAAGCCAATAGAACAATGAATTTTTTAGAAATCAATAAGAATAAAAAGAAAAATATTGTAGATACTATATCTGCGGTATATATTTTAGAAAAATATTTAAATAAATTAAAAAATTCATTGAAAAAAAATTAAAAATAGGATATTATATTAAATATTAATATCATAAAAAATAGAAAGGAGAAAAATAATGGAAGAAAACTTTGAAGAAGAAGAACTAGATAACATTGTAATACTAAATGATGAGGATGGTAATGAGGTAAAATTCGAATTTTTAGATTTAATTGAATTAGATGACGAAGAATATGTAGTATTATTACCAATTACAGAAGAAGAAGAAGAAGAAGGCGAAGTAGTAATCTTAAAAGTAGAAGACACAGATGATGAAGATTCAGAAGAAGAATCTTATGTAAGCATTGAAGATGAAGATACTTTAAATAAAGTATTTGACATATTTAAAGAAAAATTTAAAGATGACTTTGATTTTGTAGATTAATATGCAATAGTTAAAGTCTTATGTTAAAATGCGACATGTAACCATTTAAAAATTATGATATTATTAATCATGTCGCTTTTTTATTGTATAATATTATTTTAAGGGGAGGAAAAACAAATGAAAAACTTTTCAACATGGATGTTAGTAATGTTTATGGGAATGTTCTGGATGCTTAGAATTGCTATAGCTTTTTGCTATGGAATAGGAGGAGACTTTGGAGGAATGACGCCATTTAATGAAACAATGGAAGTTATTTTACTATTTGTGGTATTATTATGTATGATATTAATAGTAAAAAGAAAAATGGTAGGAGCACTAATCTACTTATTAAGCTATGGAATATATTTTGGAGCCAATTTAACTACAGGAATTTCAACATTAATATCAGCTTCATCAGAAGTTAGTATTGCAGAAATGGGAACATATTTAAATACTTTTGTATCATTAATAGGAATCATTTTACCAATAGCAGTACTACTTGATTTATTAATGGACAAAGGTAGAAAAGCTAACCCAAAAGACAAAAAAACAGATTGGTTTTATAAAAATGAAAAATTTGATAGAGAATTAGACGAAAGAGCAGATAAAAATAATTATCGCACATTATAAGATAGGAGTAAAAGATGAATATAAACTGGTATCCAGGTCACATGAAAAAAACTAAAAAGCAAATAGAAGAAGATTTAAAAATAGTAGATATCATAATTGAACTACTAGATAGTAGAATACCAATTGCAAGTCAAAATCCAGATATTGCAAAAATAACAAAAGGAAAGAAAAAAATAATCGTATTAAACAAATGTGACTTAGCAGATGAAAAACAAAATCAACTATGGCAACAATATTTTGAAAATAATGGCATACCAGCGGTACTCACAGATTCAAATTCTGGAAAAGGGACTGAACAATGCATTAGAAAAATAGAAAACATCATGAGTAAAGATTTGCAAGAACAAGCACAAAAAGGAAGAATAGGAAGAAAAATAAGAGCAATGGTATTAGGAATCCCAAATGTAGGAAAATCATCTTTCATAAATAGAATTTCAAAACGAACAACCGCAGGAGTAGGAAATAAACCAGGAGTAACCAAACAAAAACAATGGATACGAATAAATGACAAAATAGAATTATTAGATACACCAGGTGTATTATGGCCAAAATTTGAAAGCCAAGAACTTGCCCTAAACCTTGCATTCACAGGAACTATTAAAGAAGAAATATTGCCAAAAATAGATGTAGCATATTATCTAACAAAATTCCTAATAGAAAATTATCAAGAAAAACTATGTGAGCGTTACAAAATCACAAAAGAATTTATCAAACAAAAACTATCACAACCGCAACCTGAAAATGAAAACATCTATGAAATTATGCTCGAAATAGGTAAAAAAAGAGGTTGTATAATTTCGCGGTGGAAACATAGATGAAGAAAAAACAGCCAAAATAATATTAGACGAATTTAAAAGTGGCACAATAGGTAGAATTACCATTGAATGTCGCATTGGGGACGTTTCTTTTTCGACATTTTTGTCCGATTAGGGACACATCTTTGAAAAAATAAAAAGGAAGTAATAAATGGAAGAGTTAATTGAATTAAATAGACCAGAAGAAGAAATTAATTCACTTTCACCATTAACATGGGCATACATCGGTGACTGTGTATATGATTTATATATTAGAACTCAATTAGTAAATACTACAAATTTAAAACCACACAAATTACATATAGAAACAATTAAATATGTAAAAGCAAAAAGTCAAGCCGATTTACTTATAAAGATACAAGAAAAATTGAATGATGAAGAAAAAGAAATTGTTCGAAGAGGCAGAAATGTTAAAAACCATCATCTCCCTAAAAATTCTAATGTTCAAGAATATATGTATGCTACTGCTTTTGAGGCATTGATAGGATATTTGTATTTAACTAAAAAATTTAAAAGACTAAAAGAAATTTTAGATTAAAAAAGTATCTCTTTAGTAGTTGACTAAATCGAAAAAAAGTGATATAAATAATAAGTAATAAAAAGGCCCGTTGGTCAAGCGGCTAAGACGCCACCCTCTCAAGGTGGAATCATGGGTTCGATTCCCGTACGGGTCACCA
>CANQTZ010000008.1 GCA_947626865.1 uncultured Clostridia bacterium | reverse complement strand
AGATATTCTATACAATAATTAATTAATTTTTGCCCCAAACCTTTTCCTTGATATTTTTTATCTATTCTAAATGCTTCCAAATAAACTCTTTTATTTGGTATCGTTTCTGTTTCCAACTCATGACTTTTGTAGTTTACAGTTATTTCTCCGATGATACTTTCATTATTTTCAATTATAAACACATCTATTTCTTGTTTTATTAACTTTTCTACTCTCTTATTCTTATATTTAATCCACATTTTTTCATTATTTGGAAACAACTTTTTTAATTTTTCAAATTCTTCTATTTTTATTTTTCTAAATTCCATTATTTCTCCTATCTTTGCTAATACTTTATTATATTTATATCACAAATTTAGGATTTTTCATAGCCTTTTGTATATTTACAAGCTATAAATAGTACTGCCACGCACTCCACATGTGTTCAGTTAAAAATCTTTTGTAATTTTTTATGGTTAGTTAAGTAACTTTAAAGCCTTGAAATTCTAATAAATTTTGATACTTTTTTAGTTAATTTTAGTAATAATATTATCTTCAATTTTTAAGGCTTTTTTGTAAATTATTTTTACTTTGGTTAGATATGTGTCATTAATACCTGTCCCAAATGATACATCAATGTATCGTTGGTGCCTGTCCCAAATGATACATCAATGTACCATTAGTGCCTGTCCCAAATGATACATCAATGTACCGTTGGTGCCTGTCCCAAACGGCACATGATATTTGCGTAATCTTGTAGGCTTAGCTTTTCGGCTCTAATGTTTTCATCAATGCCTAATTCTTGTAAGATTTTTAAGCCTTGTTCTTTATTAGGAAATATTTTTGTATTTACTAAGCTGTTGAGTAATGTTTTTCTTTTTTGCATAAATGCACATTTTATGATATGAAACATTTTTTCTTTTTGTTCTATTTTTACTGGTGGTTGTTTTCTAACTTTTAATTGGATTACTTCTGATGTTACTTCTGGTTCTGGTATGAAAGAGTTGTTTGGAACTTCTAATATGGATTGTGCTTCGGCATAGTAATAAACACTATAAGTGATTGCTCCTGTTTGCTTTTCTCCCGGAATAGCTGTTAATCTATCTGCTACTTCTTTTTGTATCATTACTGTGATGGTTTCTAAGTCTAGTTCTTCTTCTAATAATTTCATTATGATTGGTGTTGTGATATAATATGGCAAATTTGCTACTACTTTCACATTATTTATGCTATTAGTTTCTTTTTCTTTTTTTATTAATGATGGTAAATCTACTTTTAATATATCTTGATTGATTATTTCAAAGTTTTTATAATACTTAAATCTATCTTGTAAAATTACTGTCATTTTTTGGTCTAACTCGATACTTATTACCTTTCCTGCCTTTTCTAGTAAATATTTTGTTAAAGTTCCTAAGCCCGGACCTATCTCGATAATTAAATCATCTTTTTGAATATTGCTAGCATCACAAATTGCTGAAATTACTTCTTCAGATATTAAAAAGTTTTGCCCTAATGATTTGTTGGCTTTTATATTATATTTTTTCATGATAAATTTTGTTTCTTCCAAAATTGTCCCCATATATTTTTCTCCCTTCTATATTACCATTCATAGCCAAATTTATATTTACATTGTCAAAATATTAATATAATATTTTGACATACAAAGTTTATTGGCTGTAATTTATAACATTACTATATTATATTTTACTTATTTTTTCAACTTTTATTGATTTTTATTTATTTTTTCGATACAATATAGTTACAAATAAAGGAGTAGATTTTTTATATGAATAAAAATAAAAAAAATAAAGATAATCAAAATAATAACCAAAAAAAGCCCAAGAACAAGGCAAATAATACAAACTCAAATCATAAAATTGTGAAATTAAAAACAAGTTTTGACTCTAAAAACTTAATTCACACAAAAAAATTAAGAACATTACTAGTTATAACCCTCTTACTTTTCCTAATCTTAATTATAAGAATTGGATTTATACAATTTGTTCAAGGAAATTCTTTAAAAGAAAAAGCTTACCAACAACAAACCATCAACCAAATTATTAGTCCAAAACGTGGTAACATTTATGACTCAAATGGCAAAGCTTTAGCAATTGGTGCACAAGTAGATACAATTACAATTAACCCAACAAAAATCGTAAAAGATAATGATGTTGATACAAAAGATTACAAAGAAAAAATCGCAAAAGGGTTATCTGAAATATTTGAATTGAATTATGATGAAACTTTGGAAAAAGTAAAAAGCAACTCCTCTGTTGAAACTATTGCAAAAAAAGTTGAAAAAGAAAAAGTTGATAAGCTAAAAGATTGGATGAAAGAAAATGAAGTTACAGTTGGCATAAATATTGACGAAGATAACAAAAGATATTACCCTTATGATACTATAGCATCTCACGTTATTGGATTTTGTGGAAATGACAATCAAGGATTAAGTGGTATTGAATCTAAATGGGATTCTGTTTTAACTGGTACTCCAGGAAAGATAGTAAGTTCTAAAGGAAGTGACCAAAAAGAGATTCCAAATGCAGAAGAAACTTACATTTCTGCCGAAAATGGAAGTGATTTAACTCTTACTATTGATTTGAATATACAAACTATTGTAGAAAAATATTTAAAACAAGCTGTTGATGATAATGAATGTACTAGAGGTGGAAATGTAATTGCAATGAACCCAAAAACAGGAGATATTCTTGCTATGGCATCATACCCTTGCTACAACTTAAATGAACCTTACACACCAAATTCTGTTTTAGCTCAAACTTATGACTCACTAACTCCTGAAGAAAAAAATGAAGCACTCTATAAAATGTGGTCTAATAAATCTGTTTCAGAAACTTATGAACCTGGCTCTACTTTCAAAATTATCACTTCTGCAGCCGCATTAGAAGAAAATATTACTTCTTGCGACGTAGCAAATGATTTTTCTTGCATAGGTTACGAAGAATTTGAAGATACTTCTGACTCTAAAATAAAAATCAACTGCTGGCGAACCGAACCACACGGATTGCAAACCTTAAGACAAGCTTTGTGCAATTCTTGTAACCCAAGCTTTATGCAACTAGGAAAAAGAATTGGTGCTCCAACTCTTTATAAATATTACAATGCTTTCGGACTACTTAATTCCACAAACTCTGGTTTATATGGAGAGCAAAGCAGTATATTCCAAAGCTTAGACAAAGTTGGACCTGTTGAACTTGCAACTATGTCATTTGGTCAAAGACTAAATGTTACACCACTTCAAATGATTACTGCTCTTTCTTGTGTTGCAAACGATGGAATTTTGATGCAACCTCGTATTGTTAAAGAAATAACTAATACTGATGTTGGTACAACTACTGAAGTACCAACTGTGCAAGTTAGACAAGTTATTTCTAAAACAACAGCTAATAGCATAAAATCTATGATGGAATCTGTTGTAACAGAAGGTACTGGTAAACACGCAGCTGTTACAGGATACTCAATTGGTGGAAAATCTGGTACATCAGAGCCTCCTATTGGTAAAGAATCTGAAGGTTATGTAGCTTCATTTGTTGCTATTTCACCTATTGAAGATACACAAATTGTCCTACTCCTTACCCTATATGACCCAGACCCTCAAGATAAAATCAATGGCCATCAAGGTGGTCAAGTAGCAGGACCTGTAGTATCTCAAATGCTATCTGAAATATTACCATATTTAGGTGTTCCATCAGATGTATCTGCTTCTAATAATAATGATCCAAGTAACACTATTACTGTACCAGATATAAGAAATAAAACAGTAACAGAAGCTGAAAAAATATTAAAAGAAGCTGGATTTGAAACAAAAACATACATTAATGGAGATGCAAATACTACCCTTGTAGAAAATCAAACTCCAAAACCAGGAAGTTCTCTTCCTAAAGGCTCTATCATTATACTTTATGGACAAGGCAATGATATTTCAACCTCTGTAACTGTTCCAGATTTAAGAGGCATGAGTGCTTCACAGGCTACAAATGTTTTAAAATCTAAAAACTTAAATATTGATATAGAAGGCTCTGGAACTGTAATTTCTCAAGATTATGCTAAAGATGAACAAGTGCAAGAAGGTACTATCATAAAAGTTGTTCTAAAACAAGCTTTAAAAAATGCACAATAATAGCATTTTCATATAATAAGAAATGTTGGTATATTAACATATCAACATTTTTTATTAATAATTTTGCCCTTTAAAATCAAATCTATTCCATAATTTCATTTTTCCAATAATCTTCTAACAAACAATCCAACTTTTGAATTTTGTCAAATTCTTTTAAAATAGATGGTATTTCTTCCATTTCTCTGCCACATAAGTAAGTCATCCATGCCTCCTGCTTCCTATTTTTCTTTTGATTTTCTAAATAAAATTTCGGTAATTCGATTACAAACAACTCAATTTGATTTTCCATTTGAGATGGTATAACAATCCTATTGAAATAACTATTGGATTTCAGATAGCAAAAATCTAATAAATTAATTGTAATAGTTCTAGCTAGAGTTCTATTATCATGATATTCCAATTGATTAGAATGGATTTGGGCATAATATAAAAGCATTTTATTTTGTGCATAATAACCATCTATAAACTGAATACCAATATTTAATTCTTCAGAATTCTGCAACTTAACTCTTACATCCGCTATTCCGAAATTCTCTTCCGATGGTAAGTTTTTTGATTTAACTTTTAAATATGGATTTAAATAAATTTCCTTTATTTCTATTTCTAAAAAAGTTTCTATAAAGTCTTTTATAATGTCTACATTTTCTTTTGAATTTAAGACTTTTCTTAATATTCTATTACTTTTTGATACAAATTTTCTATTCATACATTCTTTTTAGTGCACTAACTATTTTCCTCCTTATTTATTTTTAATAAATTATATAATTCTATCAAAGTATAATTTCTGTTTAGTAAATTGTCAATAGCTTTTTTAAAATTTCTTATATTTTTCACCGCATTTTTCGACAAAAAACTTATTATGCAAAATTAGCATAATAAGCTTTGTTCTTTCATTTAGCAGCTATATAGTAACCTACACCCCTTTTGGTAATCAATATTTTTGGAGCAGAAGTATCTTTTTCTATTTTCTCTCTAATTCTTCTTACTGTAACATCTACTGTTCTAATATCTCCATAATATTCATATCCCCATACTTTTTCTAATAAAGTTTCTCTAGTTACTACTTGTTCTGGTTGAGAAGCTAAAAATTTCAAAACTTCAAATTCCCTTAAAGTTAAATCCATAATTTGTCCTCTAACCTTTACCTCAAATTTATCTAAATCTAATTCTAAATCTCCTGCTACTATTTTTGAATCATCCTTCTTTTCTTCACTAACAATATTTGAATTAGGAATTGAAACTTCAGTATTTACATTATCTGAAATAACTTCCATCTTTCTTAAATTAGCCTTTACTCTTGCAACAAGTTCTCTTACACTAAATGGCTTTGTAATATAATCATCTGCACCCAATTCTAACCCTAAAATCTTATCAATTTCGCCATCTTTTGCAGTTAGCATTATTATTGGTACATTATAAGAATTCTTGATTCTTTTACATACAGACAAACCATCCATTTTAGGTAACATGATATCCAACAGTATTAAATCTGGTCTTTCTTCTAATGCCATATTAACAGCAGTTACACCATCAGTTGCCTCAATAATTCGATAACCTTCTCTTTTTAAATTATACATTAGAATATCTCGAATTGGTGGCTCATCATCCACAATTAAAATAGTTTTTACACTTTTTTCAATTTTATCTTCCACAAAAATTCCGCCTTTCTATCACAGCTTTATTTTCATAACTTATTTATATCACAATTATTCTTATTATACAAGTTTTTTTCAAAAACTTTTTAGCATCGATTAATATACAATCATTTTTCATACATTTTCCTCTCTTAATTGTATATGCACATCTTTTAATTGTTGTTCATCTACAACAGATGGTGCATTCATAAGTAAGTCTCTAGCCTTCTTATTTTTAGGAAATGCTATAACTTCTCGTATATTTTTAGAATTTACTATTAGCATAATCATCCTATCTATTCCTGGTGCTGCTCCTGCATGTGGTGGTGTTCCATATTGAAATGCATTATATAATGCTCCAAATCTATTTTTCACATCTTCTTCTGAATAACCTGCTATTTCAAATGCTTTTACCATGATTTCTGGATTATGATTTCTAACTGCTCCTGATGCCATTTCATAACCATTACATACTAAGTCATACTGATATGCTAGTATTTCTAATGGATCCTTATTTTCCAATGCTTCTAATCCACCTTGTGGCATAGAAAATGGATTATGACTAAAATCTATAGTTCCTTCATCTGATAATTCATACATTGGAAAATCTACAATAAAGCAGAATTTATATACCCCTTCTTCTATTAGATTAAGTTTTTGACCTAATTCAATTCTAACCAAACCAGCAATTTTTTGAGCTTTTTCTAATTCATCTGCAATGAAAAATACTGCTGAATTTTTCTGCACATTATATTTAGTTTCTAAAACTTGTTTCATCTCTTCAGTAATAAATTTTGCTATTCCTCCAGACACATCTCCTGTTTCTTCCCATTTTGTCCACGCCAAACCTTTTGCTCCAACTTCTTCTGTTGTTGCAAACTCTGTCATTTTGTCAAAAAACTTTCTACCTTGCAAAGCTCCATTTGGTATCACAATTGCCTTTATCGTTTTACCTTTAAAAGCATTAAAATCTGAATGCTCAAAAACAGCTGTTACATCCTGAATTACCAACGGATTCCTCAAATCTGGTTTATCTATTCCATATTTCTCCATAGCTTCTTTATATGGAATTCTTAAAAATGGCCCTTCATCCACTTTCCAATTGGTAAATTTCTTGAAAGTATATGGTATTACCTCTTCTATTACTTTAAAAACATCCTCTTGTGTACTAAATGCCATTTCAAAATCTAATTGGTAAAATTCTCCTGGAGCTCTATCTGCTCTTGGATCCTCATCTCTAAAACAAGGTGCAATTTGAAAATATTTATCAAAACCTGATACCATCAACAATTGTTTAAACTGTTGTGGTGCCTGAGGAAGTGCATAAAATTCTCCTGCATTTATCCTACTTGGAACCAAATAATCTCTTGCTCCCTCTGGAGAAGAATTTGCCAATATTGGTGTTTGAATTTCTGCAAACCCCAACTCATCCATCTTGTCCCTTAAAGTTTTTAATACTTTAGAACGAAGCAATATATTATTATGCAAATCTTGATTTCTCAAATCTAAAAATCTATATTCTAATCTTAAATCCTCTCTTACCTCTTGATTATTATTTATTTCAAATGGAAGAACATTTTTACATTTTCCTAATACTTCAAGTTTTTTTGCTACTACTTCGATTTCTCCCGTTGGAATTTTTAGATTTTTACTTGCTCTTTCCACAACTTCTCCGCAAAACGTGTATACAACTTTCGGTATTAAATGTTTTTGCTTGCTCTTGCAATTTTTCGTCCTCTATTACTATTTGCGTAATCCCAAATTCATCTCTTAAATCTACAAATACCATTCCTCCTAAGTTTCTAAGTTTTTGAATCCAACCACTAAGTTCTACTGTTTCTCCTATATTTTGGTTGTTTAATTCTCCACATGTTTTAGTTCTATACATCTTTAATTTCCTCCAACTTTGTCTTTTTTATTTCCTTAACTAGTCCTATTTTACTATAAATGAAGATAAAAAGCAAGTGGACCATTATTTTTCTATTTTTTACACTTGCAGTTTTTTATTTTTCATGCTATTATAAAATAAAGAATAGCAAAGGAGAAATCACTATGAGTTATGAATTTGATTTTTATGATAAAACAAGCCTAAAATCTTACAACCTAAACGAAAGTATGAGATATCAATTAAACATGCTAGATACCTTAGACGTATTCACCAGAAAACACTGTGAAAATGTAGCTAGTTTAACTTGTAGGCTATGTGAATATTTACATTGCAACAAAGGATTTACCGAATATTGCACAATATGTGCATATCTACATGATATAGGAAAGCTATACATACCAGCAAGTATTCTTCAAAAACCAGGAAAATTAACTGATGAAGAATATGAAATTATGAAAAGTCACACAACAATTGGCTACAATATTTGTATGAAAGATTTAAAATTACGACCTTATGCAGCAGGTGCCCTATACCATCACGAAGCCTTAAATGGAAGTGGCTATCCACAAGGATTAACAAAAAAAGATATTCCTTATGAAGGGCAAATTATACGTGTAGCAGACGAATATGATGCTATTGTTAGTAAAAGACAATATAAATCACATATTGGAATTTCTGACACCTTAAAAATTTTAATTGAAAATTCACATCCTCAAAAGCCACCTCAAAAATCAGAGGCATTACATAAATTATCTGAAAACGCAAGACTTGGAAAAAATAATGCAAATATTGTAAGGGTACTATTTAAAGTAGTAATTGACGATATTGAATATGAAATTTATTGTACACAAAGCTATATAGATGATTTAAAAAATAATATAAAAAGATTTGAAGAAATACTTAAATACAAAGATAAAATGGACAAAGCTAAAAAAGAAAAAGATAAAAATTACTATCGTGAAGGAATACAAATGTTATTCAAAGAAAATGAAAATTTTGACAACTATTTATCACTTTATGATGAATATAAAAAGGCTTATGAAACAAGAAAAGCTATGATTGATAATCTTTATCATGAAATAAAAATAATTAAAAAATTAAAAGTCTAAAAAAAGATATAAGATGCCATTTAAAGGCTCTTATATCTTTTTGTTATTCATCTAGTCCAAAGCTAACTCCTAAAGCATTATTCACTTTATCTATAATTTCCTCATCATCAATATGACCAATTCTTTCTTTTAACCTACTTTTATCAATTGTTCTAATTTGTTCAGCTAATACAACAGAATTACTTTTTAATCCACAAGAAGTCGAATTTATTTCAATATGTGTTGGCAATTTATTTTTTCCTGTTTGAGAAGTTATAGCTGCTGCAATTACTGTAGGACTATATTTATTGCCCAAGTCATTTTGGATAATTAAAACTGGTCTTATTCCTCCTTGCTCTGAACCTACTACTGGACTTAAATCCGCATAAAACATATCTCCTCTTTTGACTTGCATTTTCTTCACTCCCAATGTTAGTATATTGTCAAGTATATTCCATGCTATTTTAAATATTAGCAAAAGTAAAGCGCGTTTTCCTTTAACTGCTTACTTTGACTTCTTTATATAATATGTAAACACTGTTTTTTTTGTTCGTCCATTTAACTTCCATATTCACTGGTTTGCAAGTTCCTTTATCTACTACCAACTTTTTATTTTCTTCACCTTTAGTTACTCTCATAACAATTTGACCATTTTCTTCTTCCCAATAAGATTCTGAAGATTGTTTATAATCTTCAATAAAACAACTTAAATCCAAAACATTTTCTGATAAATATTCATAGTTTTCAAAAATAGTAGATAAATTTAGTTTTGTATTTTCAAGTTTTAACTGATTACCTTCTTTTGATATTTTTATGCCTGCAATATTTTCTGGTTCTAAGACTTCTTGTTTTTCAATATTTGGACTTTTAAATTGTTGTTTTATAACATATTTATTTTGATTTTTATTACTATTAACTTCTACTTCTATTTTAGTTTCATAAGAACTAATATTTAAAATTTGATTTACAATTTCTTGACTAGTAATATTATTTCCCATTTTCAAATTTTTAGCCATTTTTGTGTGAAAAAATATAAAAAAAATTATAATTGATAAAATAATTAAAACAATTAAAAAAAATAACTTTTTGTTTTTCAAAAATATTCCCTCCTAATACATATATTCAATTGTATTTTAGAGGGTTTCAAAATATGCTTCTAAGTGATTGATTAATTCTTCTTTTGTTTCTATTGTATTAACAAAATTTCTAAATTCACTAGAATTTTTTAAATTTTTGGTATATGCAGATATATGTTTTCTAAGTTCTTTTATTGCAATATCGCCTTTTTCTGCAACTGCTAACTCTATATGTTTTTTGATTACTTGCAGCTTTTCTTGTGGCGAAGGTGGCTCCAGCTTTTCACCTGTTTGTAAAAAATGTATGATATCTCTAAAAATCCATGGATTGCCCATCGCTCCCCTACCTATCATAATTCCATCTACACCAGTTGTTTCAAACATTTTTTTTGCTAATTCTTCATTTGTTACATCACCATTTCCTATAACTGGTATTTTAACAGATTCTTTAACTTTTTTAATTATATCCCAATCTGCTTCTCCAGAATAAAATTCTGAGCGTGTTCTTCCATGAATAATTAGCGCAGAAACTCCTACAGCCTGTGCCATTTGTGCAAGCTCTACTGCAACAATATTATCTTTATCCCAACCTTTTCTAAATTTTAAAGTAACTGGAACTGTAGAATTTTCAACAACTGCCTTTATTATTTTTTCTGCTTTTGGTAAATCTAACAAAAGTTTGCTTCCATCTCCATTTTTTACTACTTTTGGAGCAGGACATCCCATATTAATATCCACAATATCTGCTTTTTTGCTTACATACTTTGATGCATACCCCATTGTTTCTTCATCACTTCCAAAAATTTGAAAGCTGATAGGACGCTTTTCTCCTTGTGTGTTTAGTAATCGAGAAGTTTTTGTGTCATCATGAAAAAGAGCTTTAGAACTTGCCATTTCTGTGCATACTAAGCCTGGTCCAAACTCTTTACATATCATACGAAAAGGCTGGTTTGTTACACCAGCCATAGGAGCTAATATTATATTGTTTTCTAGTTCTACATTTCCTATTTTTAATTTTTTTAAAAACATTGTTATCTTCCTTTTATCATTTAACAAAAATAGTTTTTTGTCTTTTACTACTTATATTTAGCAAAATAGCAATACAAATGAAATTAGTAATTAATGAACTACCCCCATAACTAATAAATGGAAGTGGAACTCCTGTAATTGGTAATAATCCCATTACCATTCCTATATTTTCTATAAAATGAAATACAAATATTCCAGAAATTCCTGAAGCTATTAAAGAACCCATTTCATTTTTTGCAGTTTTGGCTACATACAGGGCCTTTGTTATCAGAAAAACATAGAGTATAATGACAGCTCCTGCCACAATAAATCCCATTTCTTCCCCTATTACTGCAAATATAAAATCTGTTGTTTTAGGATATAAAAATCCTAATTGTGTTTGGTTTCCTTTTAAAAGTCCCATACCTGTTAAGCCACCTGCACCAATTGCAAGTTTAGATTGAATAATGTTATATCCTGAACCACGTGGATCTGATTCTGGATTTAAGAAAATGTCAATCCTTTTTTTTGCATGTTCTGGTAAAATAAAATTATAAATTAAAGGAACTGATAATACTACTAAAATAAAAGTACCAATTATATATTTTTTATCAATACCAGCTGTAATTAATATAAATACTGTTGCAATTAAAAATGCAGCTGCTGTTCCAAAATCTGGTTGTCTTATAATCAATAATACTGGCACAGCAAGTGCACCAAATATTATTAATAATTTTAATGGATTGTTAATTTCTTTTTTACTTTTCTCTTGTATTTTGCTTATAATATATGTTAAAAATAATATTACAAACACTTTAGAAAATTCTCCTGGTTGAAAAGAGAAGAAGCCAATATCAAACCAACTTCTGGCTCCATTTACAGGTGTAGTGAAAAGTACAGCAATTAATAAGATGATACTCGCCCCATACAAAATTGGAGACACTTTTACTAATGTTTCATAATCTACTATCATTACACCTATCGCAATAAATATGCTAACAGCAAACCATATACATTGCTTATTAAATTCATCATATTCTGCTTCTTGAGTAGAAGAAAATAATGCAACTAACCCTATAATACAAAGGATAATTGCAACTACTAAGATACTCCACTCAATATTTTTTAATTCTCTCTTTCTCATGAAATCACTCTTTTTCCTTCTTATTTTCTGATTCAGGTTTTTCTTTTGTAGCAGGTTCCTTATTTTCTTTTTTTACTTTTTTTTCAGTTTTATTTTCCTTAACTTCTGCATTTTCTTTTTTCTCTTTTTTGGCTGTTTGCTTTTGCTTTTTTTCTTCTTTGTTTTGTTCCTTATTTTCTTCTTTGTTTTCTTTTGGATTTTCTTTTTGCTCTTTTATTGCTACTTTTTCTTCTTTTTCTTCTTTTCCCTCTTTTTCTACTGCTTGATTTTCCATTTTTCTTACATCATTTTTTATATTTAAAATAGGAATATTTGCATATAAAGCAGGCGCACCATTTGTTCCATCCGCATTTTCTTTATTGGTAAGCCTTACATCAATTTCTCTTTCGTCAATTTCTATATATTTCTTAATTACTTCTATTATTTCTTGTTTCATAAGTTCTAAAAAGTCTGCTGAAACATTTGCTCTATCTTGCATTAAGACTAAATGTAATCTTTCTTTTGCTGCTTCTTTTGAAGTAGATGATATCTTTTCATTTTTTTTTGCAAATTTTTTGAAGAAATTCCCTATGCTTTCAAACATTATTTTTCCTTACCCCCACATTCACATTGTTTTACTCTTTTTTAAATAATCGTTTTAATCTTGCCCAAAAACCTTTTTCCCTTCCTGGTATTGTTACTTCTATTTTTTCACCTAATACTCTTTTGGCAATTTCTATATATGCTTTTCCTGATGGTGCTTTTTTATTTTGAATAACTGGCTCTCCCTTATTTGTTTGTGTGATTATGTATTCGTCATCTGGTACAACGCCAATCAAATCTATGGATAGTAAATCTACAATGTCATCTACATCCATCATTTCACCTTTTTTTACCATATTAGGTCTTATTCTGTTAATCACTAATTCTGGATTTTTTATTTCGGAAGACTCTAAAAGCCCTATAATTCTATCTGCATCACGAATTGCAGATATTTCCGCTGTGGTTACTACAATTGCTCGATTTGCTCCTGCTATCGCGTTTTTAAAACCTTGCTCAATTCCTGCTGGGCAATCGATTAGTATATAGTCAAATTCTTGTTTTAAGTTATTTACTAGCTTTCTCATTTGTTCTTCGTTAACAGCGCTTTTATCTCTTGTTTGTGCGGCTGGTAATAGGTATAATTCTTTGAATCTTTTGTCTTTTATTAAGGCTTGTTTTAGTTTGCATTTTTCTTCTACTACATCTACTATGTCATACACAATTCTATTTTCTAAGCCCATTACTACGTCTAAATTGCGTAATCCAATATCTGTGTCTATTAAAACAACTCTTTTGCCTTCTAATGCTAAACTGGAACCTAAATTTGCTGTTGTTGTTGTTTTTCCTACTCCACCTTTTCCTGATGTAATTACTATAACTTCTCCCATAATTTTCCTCCTTAGGATTTTAAAAACACTTATTTGTCCTTTTATATAATATAACGAAAATGGCAAAAAGTCAATCTATTTTACACTAAAATAACAAAAATATTTCTAAATTGTTACAAAATTATTACAAAGTGATTAAAAATAATATGATGTGCTTTTAATTTTTACACATCATATTTACAATATTTATTAACTTTTAGTTAATTACTTTTACTATACATTAATATCCCAGTTCAGTTTTCACACCGCATAGTTCTATCTAATATAAAGCTAAGCGAAAACTAATGTAGAAGTTGTTACTGGAAGTTCCAGCACCGCTACGATAAGAAGCTGGATAGTTGGTATAGTTTTTGTCGTAATCGCCTCCTCTACAGCACCAAGGACTTCTTGGACTATCAGTTTCTTGCTCTAATGTCCATTCCCAAACATTTCCTGCCATATCATATATATTCAATGTGCTATTCCTTCTACTTGCCTCTGTTGTTAATAAAATACCATTTTCTGTTTCTATTGGATTTAGAGATGGTTTTTCATTCGTCGCTTCTGTAAAGGTATTACCATTATCTATTGAATATTCTCCTTTGGTAACTTTAAAACTTGCATTAATGTAATTCCCCCAACTACTTGAATCTTCCTTTAATCGTTCCTTTGATTTTGCATTACTTTCTTCTATATATTTCAATACTAAATCCCATTGAATACCAAACATTAAACTAGTATCTGCATTTTCCTTCTCTCCAACTTTACTTGCTAATTGCTGTGCTTGGCTACATGTCACCCAATTGTATGGATATTTATCTTCTTGGCTTTCAGGTAAACCATTGGTATTAATTAAACTCTCCACACTTTCAGAAGGTTGACCACTTATCTTTGGTTTTTCACACCCTGCCTCACATTGTCCTATCCAAAATCCTCCCTTTTCATACACACTAGTTAGCATTTTTTGTTTTTGTGTATTATAGTCATTTTCATTTAAAAAGCCACATCCTTCATACCATTCATCTGTATAGCCCGCATCACGATAATCTTTCGCATATTCTTGCATATCTTTTTCGATGTTTTCGTAATCTGTATTTGAAGTAGCTGTTGTATAAATTGATTTTGGTACTTTTATCCACACATAACTATTACCAGTTTCTTCATTTTTTATTACTAAACCTTCTTGAACTGTATTTTCCCCTAAAGTTTCAGACACTTGGAAACCTTCTGGAATATATGCTGTATCTTCATTTTTATCTTGATAAACACCGGCTTTATCATAAACTGGTGACCATTTTTCTTCTTCATTTAAAAATAAAGTTACACGAAAACCAGTATTATTATCCGTAATAGTTGCTCCGCTACTACCACTACGACTAGAAATTGCCTTTTCGTCTGTTGTACCTCCACGCTTAACTATCTCATTATTACCATATTCCTCCATAGTCCATTCATTAGCATTCCCTGCCATATCATAAATATTTTTCAACTTATATTGTTCATTACTTCCCGTCTGTATTAATGAAGTTCCATAATTTCCAATACTTTCACTATTTTGTAAATATTCACTTAAACTCGTATCCTCACTAATCCATCTCATAACAGCATCCCATTGTACACCATAACACAAAGTACTAGTTACATCTGTATAATGATTGTTATCAGCCATTTTCTCTGCTACTTCCACAGCTCCACCAGTTTTATCTTCTAAACTATTTCCCCATTTTATACCAGTGCACACTGTTTCATTCTTTTTACTCAATGCCTTTCCTGTAGAAGTTCCATCTTCTGTCCCTGCTTCATATCTTGCAATATAAAAACCTTTATTATCTTTTACACTTTTATACATTCTTTCAACTTCTGTCTGGTCCATAATTCCATTAGCACTTGGTTCATAATATTTACCTTCAGCAGGTGCATCATTCACAAATATATTTTCTGACAAATGCCCACTTCCAAAATCTTCCCTATAAAACTCGTCAAAATTATCAACCGGAACCCACACAAATTGATTTCCTTGCTTTGTATTGCTCATATCATCATCTTTAACATCGGAAATTACAATACCTGTATCTTTAGTACCACCAACATAATAGAAACCTTCTGGAATTTTTACATTTTCCACATATCTTAAATCTACTGAAGCTTTATCTATACTTTCTGATGTATAATCTGTATAAAACATCTCATTATCCAGTTCTATTCCTTCTACATAGAAAATATTATGACTTGTTTCATTAATAATATATAAATCAGTATAATTATTTACATTTGCATCAGTTAAAGATTGTTCAAAATCTTTTCCATAATTCAAAGTCAAATTATCAAGTGCAGATAAATTTATAACAAAAAAATCTCCTTTATCAGTTGTTTCACTAATTAAACCTGCACTTTTTATTTCATCAATATTTGTGTATTTCAAAGTGACTGGTATTTCGCCATGCTCAGTATAATAATTAGAAACTCTATTTCTTAAATTTCCAATATCTGTTTGCATATTTTGTAAGTTGTCTACCAACAAATTGTCTTTTAAATTATAAATAATAATATTGGTCAGTACCGTTATAATAATAATTGTAATTGCTAATGCAATTAATGTTACACCTTTTGAGGATTTCATTTTTTCACTTATCATTTGCATTTCTCCTTTTTTTATCTTTAGTATTAGTTTACTATTTATTTCATTTTATTTCAAGACTTTTTTCAAGTAAATTATAAATTTTAATTCTTTTTCTATAAATTCTATCTTCTTTTATAAAAATCATCCACAGTACTAACACTATTAAAAATATAGCAATGTTTTCCACTTGATAAATTATAATACTTGCAACAAAAGTAATTACAATTAAACTTGTAAAAGAAATATAATTAACATACTTTTCTGCTTTTATTTTTCCAAACAATATATGTAAAATACCACGTATAATCCTTCCGCCGTCTAAAGGATAAATTGGCAATAGATTAAATAACATAAGTAATAAGTTAGCATATATTACCATTAATGCTGTGAAAATATTTAATTTTAAATGAAATACTATAAGCATCATAACTAAATTAGTTACTGGTCCTGCTAATGCTACTATCATCTTTTTTATTTCTAATAAATTACCATTTTTAATTTTATAATTATAATCTTTGGGTAATATTTCAAAAGAAATGCTAACTCCAAATGGCATAATTTCTAATTTTTTTGGCTTCATTCCTAAACACAAACCAGCAAGTAAATGTCCAAACTCATGAATAATAGCAAAAAAAAGAGTTATTGCATAAATTTCAATTTGCCTGGTAAGAAAAAACAAAATAACAAAAATAAATATCTTTAAATCAATTCTAAATCGCATAACTACCTCCTCTATAATTCCAAAATAGATTGTGGATTTACCACTCTTTCTGAAATTCTAATTTCAAAATGTAGATGTGGTCCTGTTGAATTTCCAGTTGAACCCACTTCTGCGATTTCTTGCCCTTGTTTTATCTTATCTCCTAATTTCACATATAATTGATTACAATGTGCATAAATAATGCTAACTTCTCCAATCTGAATTTTTAAATGCTTACCATAATCTCCTTCTTCAGATGCTAAAACAACTTCTCCATCTGTAGCCGATTTTATCTTTGTTCCTAAACTTACAGCAATATCAGTCCCTGTATGATTTTTAGGAACTGAACCAGTTGCCGTATCTCTTTGTCCAAACCCTGAACTTATTACTCCTTCTACTGGTTTTATAAAACTTGTAGTGTTTTTTATGTCTCTTATATCCATTTCCTCTTGTGATAAATTTTCACTATTTTGAGTCTCTTCTTCTACCTCTTGTTTTTGCTCCTCTACAACCTCTTCTGCTCCTCCAATTGCTTGATTTTCTGACTCTTCTTGCGGTGTTTCTTGCTCTTTATTTACTATATTATTTTTTATATTTTCATATAATTCTAAAAAATTGGTATCATACGAAAGTATCTCATTTGCTTTGTTTAAAAAATCTTGTGAAAATATATATTGATTATTTTGGATTGAATAAATTATTAAATAAATTGATACACATACTAATATTTGAATTATCATCTTTTTTAATAGTTTTATATCCTTTTTGTCACTAACCGAAACCTTGGCAACAGGTCTTGTCTCCCCTTGCTTTCTTCTTTCATATATCTCCTCAGCTCGTCTAACTTTTTCTTCTACACTCATTACTTTTTCCACACAACCACCTCTTCCTTTGTTTTCTTATACACTATATGAAAGAAATGGAAGGTTTATGCATTATTCTTTTAGGTAAATAATAAAACAGATTCTATTACTACTATAAAACTGCTTAAATATGCATAGTTTCTTAAACGTTTGTATTTTTGACTTGCTTTTACTCTTTTTAATTCTTTTGCACGATAATCATTTTCTAATTTTGAAATATAGTTAGATACTAACATTTCTGCTTCTTTTAAGATATAATCTTTTTCGCCTTTAGTTCGCTTTGGTCTACTATTGGCATTGTTTTTTTCAATTTTTTGCAGTTTTTTTACTTTTTTATTGGATTTTAAAATAACTATGGCTTCTTCTACTAAATTAGATGGTAAGTTTTTTAGGACTACCATATTTTTTAATTTGCTGTTTTCCATAAGTACCTCCTTGAATTTGGATATTGCTTTTGTATTTTGTTATAATAAGAGTTTTTCCAAATTTTTCAAGGTTATACACAAAATTTTCAAAAAAATTTGACAAATTGTTTTAATATATGTATAATAAATATAGGAAATGAGAAACACAAAGTGTGTTGCCAAGGGAAGATTAAATAACCATTCTCTCGTCAAAAGCAGAATGGTTATTTTTTTATTTGCACATAATTATTACCAAAGCAATAATATTTCTTGTATAATTATTGACTTATGTATTGATATTACTTGGTTTATGCTGATTTTAGCTCTAGTCTCAATTTATCCGCAATCATTGCAATAAATTCTGAGTTTGTAGGTTTTCCTTTGCTTGCTGAAATTGTATATCCAAAAATATTCTCTACTGTTTCTTGTTGTCCTCGACTCCAAGCCACTTCAATAGCATGACGAATAGCACGTTCTACCCTAGACGGAGTTGTGCTATATTTAAAGGCAATTTTAGGATACAGACTTTTAGTAATTTGATTTATAACTTCAATATCATTCACTACCATCATAATAGCCTCTCTTAAATATTGATATCCCTTAATATGTGCAGGTACTCCCACTTCGTGAATAATGTTAGTTACTAGGGCTTCTAAGTTTTCCTCCTTATTTGCTTCTTCTTCTGACAATTCAATATACTTTTGTCTAGGCTCTCTAATCAAAAAATTACTACCTATTGGAGCAGGTTTAAAGAATTTAATTTCCCTAATTCTTTGAACTAACACCTCAATATCAAAAGGTTTTACTATGTAATATTCTGCTCCACTACTAATTGCTTTTTGTGTAATTTTGTCCTGTCCAACTGCTGACAACATAATGCAGATTGGTTTTTTATCTAATTTTAATATATTTATTTTTTCTAATACTCCTAATCCATCTAAATGTGGCATAATTACATCTAATAGTATAATGTCTGGCATAGTGTTTGATATCATATTTACTGCTTCTTCTCCATCTTTAGCTATTGCTATAACTTCCATGTCATCTTGTTTGTTTATGTAGGAAGATAGTGTATGGCTAAAATCTTGATTGTCATCTGCAATTAAAATACTTACTTTTTCCTTCATCTTTCCCTCCTTATATTTTTAAAAATGTAAATTTTTTACAATTTCTATTATAACTCTTTATTCGAGGAAAAGCAATGTTATTTGGAAAATTTTTCCAATTTTTTTGTGATTACATTTTTGTTATCAATTTTTTACCCATTTCTTGCACATTATCTAAAATTACTTTTTTTGTTTCAAAATCCTTTTTCAGCTTTTCTTTTGTATCTTCGTCCAACTCTATCATACATTGTATAGAATTATTGTATTTAACATCAGTAATTGAAATTTTATTATTTTTACAATAATACTTAAAACTCTCCCAATCACTATAAGCAAGATTTATTAGCATTTCAACACCTTGACATTTTTCTATAACATTGCTTTGTTCAATTGCTTTTGTTAAAGCTCCTGAATAAGCACGAACCAAACCTCCTGTTCCCAATAAAATGCCTCCAAAATAGCGAGTAACTATAGCTACTACATTTACTAAAAGCTGTTTTTGCAAAATTTGAAGCATTGGAGCACCTGCAGTTCCTGATGGTTCTCCATCATCGCTTGATTTTTCAAGTATTTGATTGTCTTGTAAAATTCTATAAGCAACACAATGGTGTTTAGCATCATGATATTTTTTCTTTATTTCATATATTTTTTCTTGTGCTTCTTCTACTGTTGAAACATAAAAAATAGTTGCAATAAACTTCGATTTTTTTTCTACTATTTCTGTTTCAATTTTTTCCTCAATTGTTGTAAATTCCGCCATTTTTTTCTTTCCTTTCTTGCAATAATCCAGCCACATACCCTGTAGAATACGCTATTTGAAGATTAAAACCTCCTGTATAAGCATCTACATCAATGATTTCTCCTGCAAAATATAATCCTTTTACTTTCTTAGATTCCATAGTTTTTGGATCAATTTCTTTCACACAAATTCCACCACTTGTGATAATTGCTTCTTCTATTGGTCGAAATGCTTTTATAAAAACTTCAAAATTTTTACACACTTTTACTAATTTTCTTCTTTCTTCTTTAGTTATATCATGAATTTGCTTATTCTCATCAATTCCACTTCTTTTAACAACAATAGGAATTAATTTTTTAGGTAATAATTTATCTAAACTATTTTTAAATTGTTTATTTTTTATCTCTGAAAAATCTCGTAAAATTCTATCTTCTAACTTTTCTTCTGACAATGCTGGCTTAAAATCTATCTTTAAGCAGATTTTTTTATTTTGAATTTTTTGTTCAATTTTAGGCACTCTAACTAAATGGGCAGAAGCACTTAAAACTGTCGGACCTGACACACCAAAGTGTGTAAATAACATTTCACCAAAATCTTCATAAATGTCTTTTCCTTGTTCTAAGTCTCTCATACAGATCCTTACATTTTTCAAACTTAGACCTTGCAATTCTTTACAATCTTGTTTATCATAGCTTTCTAACGGAACTAAAGATGGCTTAATAGGAACTATAGTATGACCTAGTTCCTCTGCAATTTTATAGCCATCTCCCATTGAACCTGTTAAAGGATAACTTTTTCCTCCTGTTGCTAATATAATTTTATCAGCTTTTATTATCCCTTGCTCTGTTTTAACTCCTATTACTTTTTTTGTTTCGCCAGTAGTTTCCACTAAAATGCTTTGTACTGATGTATTATACTTTATTTTTACCCTTAATTTCGTTAATTCATCCAAAAAGCATTTCAAAACATCTTGAGATTTATCTGTTACAGGAAATATTCTATCTCCTCTTTCTTTTTTTACTTCTAATCCATGTTTATTTAAAAAATTAATTATATCTTGATTAGTAAATTTTTGATAAGAACTATATAAAAATTTTCCATTCCTTGGTGTATTTTTAATAAATTCGCCCATATCTAAAGAAGATGTAATATTACATCTTCCTTTTCCCGTTATTAATAATTTTCTCCCTAAGGATTTCATTTTCTCTAATAAAATAACCTCATTTCCATTTTGCCTTGCACAAATGGCTGACATCATTCCTGCCGGACCACCACCAACTACAATTACTTTCATTTTAGCTTTTTCCTTCCTTGCTTTTTAGAAATCCTAATTATTATTCACTTTTTTTATTTGTTTTCTTTGTTGTGTTCTTTTTAGTTGTCGTTTTTGAATCAGTTTTCTTTGCCTTTGTTGTTTTACCTGTTGCTGTTTTTCCTGTTGTCTTTTTGGCTTGTGATGTTTTAGCCGTTGTTTTTTTCGCTTGTGATGTTTTGGATGTTTTAGAAGTTTTTGTTGCTGTCTTCCTTGCCTGTGATGTTTTGGTTGTAGTCTTTCTTGTTGTTGTTTTTTTAGTTGTTTTTCCCTTAGTCTTAGAGTTAGTTTCAGTTTCTTCTTTTTTTTCTGATTCTTCCGGTTCTTGTATTATTATATCTTGACCAAAGTCTTCTAGGTCTTTTTCCTTATATTCTTCAGCCTTTGGCGACTCTTCTTTTATATCTTCTTTAAAGTCTTCTGACTCTTCATCTGCATTCAAATATCCAATATTATTTGCTTGTGCTTGTTTTATATAAATATCTAATAAATTTTCATCATAATCTGAAGCTATAGTATCTTCCTGTTGCTCTGCATTATCAACTTCTTGATTATCAATTTCTTGATTATCATTATCTTGTTTATCCTCTTCAACATCATCAAATAAGAACTCTATATCCTCATTTCCCGTTTGTTCTTCATCATTTGGCTCTTCTTGATATTCAAAATCATCATCTAAAAGATTTTGAATATCCTCTTCTGGCTCTTCTGTTTCTTCATTTTCAATTTCATCATCACCATCGTAATCATACTCATCATATTCATCTTCCTCGTCGTCGTCATCTTCGTCGTCATCATCTTCATCATCTTCATATTCTTCAGTATTTAAAATATCTACATATTCACTATTTTCTTTTTTAACTGTTTTTTTCCTATTTTTTATTTCTTGTTTAGCTTCCTTAGCCTTTCTCTTCCTTTGTTTTTCCATTTCTCGTCTTTCTTGCCTACCTCTACTACCTCCTAAGATTAAGATAACAACAATAAGCACAATAAAAATCCCCAAAATAACAACAACATTCATTTTATTTTCTCCCTTCTTTATTTTTTACTTTTGTATCCATTCAATTGCTTTTAATATACCTAATTTTCCATAATCATAAGTTAATCCACCTTGCATATATGCAATATATGGCTTCCTAATTGGTCCATCACAACTAAGTTCTATAGTTGAACCTTGCGTAAACGTACCTGCCGCCATAATAACTTTATCCTCATAGCCACCCATATCATCTGGAAATGGTAATACATCTGAATCAATGGGCGAAGCTTTTTGAATACCTTGACAAAATTTAATCAATTTTTCCTCTGTACCTAAATGAATTGTTTGTACAATATCTGCTCTGGGTTCGTTATATGTTGGTTCTACCTTGTAACCTAACTTTTCTAAAATTCTACTTGCAAAAATAGCTGTTTTCAAACTACTTGCCACCACACTAGGTGCAAAATACAATCCTTTTAAAAATAATGGATTTTGGTTTAAAGACGGTCCTATTTCTTTACCAATTCCCGGTGAAGTTAATCGCTCTGCACAAAGTTCTATTAGCTTCTTTTTTCCTACAATATATGCTCCTGAAGTAGCAATACCTGCCCCCAAATTTTTCATCAGAGAGCCCACTGCAATATCAGCTCCAACTTCAATTGGCTCTCTATCTTGTACAAATTCACCATAACAATTATCAACCATAATAATTACATCTTGATTAACTTCTCGTATAGCTTTTATTACTTCTTCAATTTTTTCTATTCGCAAACTTTTTCTTGTAGAATAGCCTCTTGACCTTTGTATTTCCACTAATTTGATATCTTCTGCTTTTAATCTATCTTTAATTTTAGGAATATCAAATTCGTTTTTTACTAAGTCAATTTGTTCATAATTAATCTGAAAAGATTTTAAAGAACTATCGCTTTGCTCTTTTCCAATCCCAATAACTGTTTGCAAAGTATCATATGGTTCTCCTGTAATGCTAAGCATAGTTTCATTTGGTCTTAATAATGCAAACAATGTGATTGCTAATGCATGTGTCCCAGAAATAAGTTGAGCTCTTACTAAACTATCTTCTGCTTTAAAGATATTTGCATAAATTTCTTCAATTTTATTTCTTCCTGCCTCATCAATACCATAACCAGTCGAAGAATTTAAATGTGATTCTTGTAGATGGCATTTTTGAAAAGCTTGTAACACTTTAGCACTATTTTTTGTGCATATACCATCAATTTCTTTAAAAATTGGTTCTATTTCCTTTTCTACCTGCTTTAACAACAATTCTATATTTTGCATATAGTATTCCTTTCCCATTATTTCATTAATTCTATTTTATTGTACTATAATTTATTTTTTTTTGCAATGGGTAAATAAAATTTTATATTAAATGTGCCATTAGGTCACATTCCTAATGGCACATTTTATTTATAAAACATATTTTTTAATTAGAACTACTCCACCTGCGGCTGTTATTAATACTACAAGTCCTAAAGTAAAGTATGTCTTTAATTTTCCTGTGCTTATTGATAGCATAACTGGTGCATCGTCAATGTCATCTTCTCCAGATTTCTTGTTGTCTGGGGTTGAGTCTATGTCTGGTGCTCCATATTCGTTGTAGTCTTCTGATATTTCTGCTGTGTTTGTTTTTACTCCCATGTTGTCTTGATTATTTACCCATGTAAGTAATACTTCTACATCTGCAGATTCTCCTGGTTTTAATAATGTGTTTTCTAGTAGTCTTGTTGATATTACATTGTTTCCTTCATCTGTCCAGCCTGGATTGTCTTCTGCTACAAATTTTAAGCCTTGTGGTACATAGTCTGTTATTTCTTTTGCATAGCCTTCGATGTCTCCTTGATTATATACTCTTATTGAATATCTGAATTTTACTACTACATTATTTAATTTTTTTCTATGTAATTCTACTTTTACTACTTGTTCTGGATCATCCCATGCATCATGTCCTGTTTTTGTTACTGTTTGTTTTCCATTTTCTATTACTATAGCCTCTGTTACCCATTTTCTTAATGCTAAGTCGAAGTATCTTAATTTGATAAATTCATCGTCTTGATCATCTTCTCCGTCATTCCACTCTCCTGGTTCTGAATCATCATCAGTTACTTCGTCGCCATTTTCATCTGCATCTTTTGAAATTTGTGCTTTGTTTTCAATAATCTTATCAGATGTATTTGGCTCTACTACCTTGAATGCTACTTTTATATCTCGATTATCTGGATTTTTTTCTGTAATCTCGGCTTCTTTATCAAATGCCTTTAATAAGTTTGGATTTTCTTCTTCACTTCCTTGCATTCTTGCTTCGCCTTGTTCTTTTGATAAGTAATCTGTAACTATTACTTCTGCTTCGCTTACATCAGTTGTTTCCACATAAGTTACTCCATCTTGCACTATTGTCAATCCTACTACTTGTGCTACAGCTTCGCCTTCTCTTAATGCACGATACATTTTCCAACGATATTCTTTGTTTGTTTCATTATCTGGCAAGAATTCTAATCCTTCTGGAATATCATCTAATACTTGCTCAGCATATCCGTTTGTTTCTCCTTCATTGAAAATTCTTAAAGTATATGTAACTGTATTTCCAGATACTACATCTACTGGCTCTTTTGTATGCTCATATTTTATTTTTTCGTTTTCTTTGTCATAACTTACTTGTGGTATTCTTGTTGTTACATCTTTATCTTCTACTTTTGTAATAAATTTTCTTAATGCTAAGTCAAATTTCTTTATTACTACTTTTTCAAAATCGTCATCATCTTGTTGTCCTTTATAATGATAATCTTCATCTGTTAAATCTTCTTTATTATCTTTATGTCCTTTATAATTTGGCCATTCTTCTCCTTCTCCTTCTTTTCCTTCTTCTTTTGGTAAGTCTACATTGCCTATTTCAGAATCTCTATCTTTTTCTGGTTGTCTTTTATCATTTAGATATTCTGTAATATCTGCTATATTGGTGATATTTTCTTTAGGTTTTGCTTCTTCTTTTACACGACACATAATTTGTACGTCTTGATATTTTAATTCGATTTGTCCATTGTCATTCTTTTCAGCTTTTCCAATTAGTCCACCATTGTCTGCTAAATCTTTAAAATATGTTGTTGTAACTGTTCTTCCATCTTCTGATACTGTCCAACCATATTGTTCATTGAAGTCTCCATCTACAAATTCTAAGTAACTTGGTAAATGGTCTTTAATTTCACCTGCATAGCCATCTACATCACCCTCATTGTAAACCCTTAACACATAAACTACAATATCATTCTTTTGAACCGGTACTGGTTTTTTAGTATGTTTATATTCAGCTGTTGTAATCATATTACCTTGCTCATCTAATGTATTTAACTTAGATGTATCAACTTTTGGTGCTCTTGTATATAAACCATCTTCATTTTTCAAATACTCTGAATCTTCGATTGTTTCATCTTCACTTACTGCTACAATAAATTTTCTTAATACTAAGTCAAATGCTTTTAAAACAACATTGTCATAGTCTTCATCATCTTCTTTATATGTTGGCCATTTATTTTCATCATCATAGTATTTGTCACTATTTTCTTTTTTCCAAGTTTCTGATCCTGAACCTGGAGTTGAATCTCTATCTTCTACTGGTTTATCACTTGCATCACTGTCATCAGTAATTGCTACTTCATTTCTAATCATTTTTCCTGATATATCATCTGATATTACTCTAAATTTAACAGATATTTCTTTATAATAAAGATCTTTTTCAGTTTTTGTTCCATCATTATCACCAAATGCTTTAATTAAATTTCCATTTCCTGTTACTTCATTTTCTTTTGACAAATAATCAGAAGAAATTTGAATTATTTTATCGTGGCTATCATTCCATACGATTTTGCCCCATAAGAAGTCTTGGTTAAACTTAATTGCTTCTTTTTCTGCATCTGTTAAAGTTGTATCTGCTTGTAATTCTGCTCCTGTTTTAGTAGAATATAAGAATTCTAATCCTTCTGGTACATCTTCTGTGATTTCTTTAGCATAACCATCTACTGTTCCTTCATTATATATTCTGAATGTATATGTTACAATATCGCCTTTTTCTACTGCAACTGGATTTTTATCCATTTTATAATCTGCTGTTGTAACTAGCTCTCCATTTGCATCAAATGTATTTAGTTTGCTTACATCTACACTCTTTAGCTTTCCAATATCATCCTTAACACTTGTAATTCTACCTGATGCATCTCTTGTTACATCTGCTTCTGTTTGGTTGACTCCTGTTATACGTTTTACTAATTTTAAGTCAAAGAATAACATTAATTTTTCAAAGTCATCATCATCCTGTTGTCCTTTATAATAATAATTAGAATCTGTTAAGTTTTGTTTATTGTCATTTCCTGTATAATCAGACATACTATCTTTTGTTACACTTGGAGCTGTTCCTGGTTGTGAATCTCTATCTTTTCCAACTTCATTAGTAATAGTTTCTTCACGACTATCTCCTTCTCCTGTTACTTGCACTTCTTCTGATATCCATGCAACATTAGTTAGTATTTTTGTACCTGCTGTATCTGGTACTGCTGTTACTTCACATTCAATTGTGATTGTTTCACTTGCTGGTTTGCCTGATGTATAAGCTGTTAAGTTTTCTTTATTATCAGTTTTTCTTATTAAATTTAAAGTATTTGTTTCCGTTTCACTATATGTTTTTGACTTATCTTCTTCAAAATTACCACTTACTACTTGCTTAAATTTTAATCCTGTTGGTAATTGATCTACTATTTTTGTAGCACGACCTGCTTTAGCACCTTCATTATAAATAGTTATATTATAAGTTACAATATCTCCTGTTTTTACTGCTAGCGGATTTTTTCTATGTTTATATGTTGCAGTTGTTGCAGTTTTGTTTTGTAAAGCTGTTTCATCAATTACTGGTACTCTAGAATTCTTTACATTTTCTCCATTTATTTTTGTTATATATTTTCTTAATGCTAAGTCAAATAATTCTCCGTGTGCTTCTGGCACTACTGTTAAAGTTGTTTTGTCTTCTTCTGGTTTAATAGTTGGAATTGCTAATGGTTGTTCATCATTTTTTGTACTAGATGTCCAGATTTCAACATCTGTATTATTGTATTTTATACTAACATCCACTGTTAATGTTGTAGTAGAAGCTTTTGGAACAGAAATATAAAATTCTTGTCCGATAAAATCCTCTACCTTCTTGTTAGCTTGCTCTTTTTTACTTGTATCTAATAATTTATAATCATTTATTACAGTTCCACTATTTTTTACAGTAAATGTAATATTATAAGGTGCTGGATTACCTGTATTTTCAATCTTAATTGGACCTACAATATAATTTTCATTATCTTCTTCATACTTTAATATATTTCCTACTGGTTCAGTAATTTTTGCTGGTGCACCTGATGTTGAACCCACATTAGCATATTTACTTGCATTTTCAATCGCTGTTTTAATCATGTATTTGTATAATTGGTCAACTTGATAAAATCTTATTGCTCCTATCCCTGTATTACTATTCGAATTATTATAAGTTGACAATGCATAATATTCTCCAATATTTCCAGTTTTAGAATACTGAAACCATTGCTTAGAAGTATCTCCTTTTGTTTGATCATATAAATTATTATCTTCTCCATAATTAGTAAAATACCAAATAACTGCCTGCTGTACTGCTTTTATCTCATCTTCTGTAATCAAATTTTCATTATTCGATAAATCACCCTTCTTAAGTTCTTCTTGTAATTTTTCTCCTTGATCTGAATATGAATTCTCATCAGATGCTATAATTTTTTCTATTAATTGTTTTCTATCTGATTTCCCTTTTATATAAAACATATCAAAAGCAGCTAAAACAGCATCATATTTACTAACCGTCGTACTACTATCAACAGTTATATTTTCTGTTGCCAACTTCTTTAAATTTTCACTATATGTTTGTGTTTTTAATGTTTCTTTTTCCGTCCTCATATTATAAGAACGGTCATACGTTGCTGTATTACCATCTTTTGCTTGCAAAGTTCCTGCTCCTGCTTTTAAACAATAAATATCACGATCAGTTTTATAATTTTGAGCACTTTCAGAATCGTACTCCACAATATTCCATATTCTAGCAAACGTTTTATTACCAGAAGATGTTGTTTCATTTTGTGGTGCATTGATTGAATATCCCATTCCGCTTGGCATTAATGTTTTAATTCCAAAATAAGCTTTCTTGCTTGTATCGACCGCATAAACAGACGCCTGTGATACTAAACACATAGCCACTAACATAATTATTATTACACTTGCTATTCCCTTTCTTACGTTCATTTCTTCTCTCTCCTTTAAAAAATCTTTTCTAATTTATTATTGTACTCTTTTTTTTCTTTAAGTCAATAGAACAATTTTTGACACATTCGGCTTCTAATTTCTTCCAATCTTTTACACTTACGGAAGTAAATCATACCTTTTTATCCAAAATTTTATCCCCCTCATTACAATTATATTACATTTTTGTTACAAAATCAAGGTTTTACGTAAATTAATTGCATTTTTTCTTATTTCCGTAATATATTCATTGTAATATTTCTTCTATTTATCATAATGAATATTTATAGCTAATATATTTTTATAGGTGATTATATGTATTACAATAAATCAATACAAAGTATGCTTTGTATTTTTCTTTTTCTATTTATACTATTTTCATATTTTCCAAGTTTTGGATTTGATGAAGAAAAACAAGAAATAAACGAAATTTTATCAGAATTGCAAAAGAATGAAACCACTAAAGAAGTTTCCAATCAAGATGATAATTTACAGCTAAATAGCCGTTCCTGTATTGTTCTTGATAGGAACACTAAACAAACTCTATATAGCAAAAATGAAAAAAACAGAGTAAAGATGGCTTCTACCACAAAAATTATGACCGCTCTTGTAGTTCTTGAAAATAGTTCTTTAGATAAAACAGTAGAAGCATCTAAAAAAGCTGCTGGCACAGGTGGATCACGTTTAGGATTAAAAACTAACGACAAAATTACCATACGTGACTTACTATATGGATTACTCTTATGCTCTGGAAATGACGCCGCTGTATGCCTTGCTGAAAGTATTGCTGGTAGTGTTCCAGAATTTTGTAATATTATGAATCAAAAAGCTCAAGATTTAGGACTTACAAATACTCACTTTGAATCGCCTCATGGTTTAGATTCTGACCAACATTATACAACAGCTTATGAATTAGCCTTGCTTGCTGATTATGCTATGCAAAATCCTACTTTCAAGAATATAGTTGGAACAAAAACCCAAACTATTAATTTAAATGGGTATCCTAAAACACTTACCAATACCAATGAATTATTAGGAAATTTGGATGGCATATATGGAATAAAAACAGGTTTTACTAATGGAGCTAACCGTTGTTTAGTAACTGCATGTAAAAGAGGCAATATGGACATTATTTGCGTTGTATTAGGTGCTGATACTAAAAAATTTAGAACTCAAGATAGTATTAAATTAATTGAATTTACTTTCAAAAACTATGAATATTTTAATTTGCAAGATTTTGCAGAACAATATGTTACAAACTGGAAAAATGAAAATCCTAACTATTTTACAATCGAAAAAGGAAATTCTAATCAATTAGATTTTAAGATAGATTCAAAACTCCAAGATTACAAAACAATTGCAATCAAAAAATCATTAAAAGACAATATAGAAGCTTCAATAACATTATCTACGTATTTTAATGCTCCTGTAGAAACTGACCAAGTTATTGGTGAATTAAAAATTTTCTCTAATGAAACCGAATTAATGCATCTTAACGTATTATCTAACTCTACTATAAATAAGAAAAATACGATAGATTATTTGCTATTCTTTTTCAAAAGCTATCCTAATCAATTGCAACAAATTTTTTCATAACTGCCACACATAGAAAAAAACTACAAAGCGACATGTATATAATTTCTTTAATCACGTCGCTTTTGTTTTTATTTTACATTTTCTTTTATGTAGTCTACTACATCTCCTACTGTTACTACTTTTTCTGCATCGCTATCAGGAATTTCTATATCAAATTCTTCTTCTAATGCCATAATTAGCTCAACAATGTCTAAAGAGTCTGCTCCTAAATCATCTATAAAAGATGCTTCCATTGTTACTGATGTTTCAGATACTCCTAATTGTTCAACAATGATTCCTTTTACTTTTTCTAATATTTCTTCTGAACTCATGTTTTCGAGTTCACCTCCTCTCAAGTTGCAAATGATTTTTTCATTTGTTATATTTTATATTATATGTTTTCGTATTTGTCAAGTATATTCGCAAAAATATTTTAAATTTGTTCAATAATTTTTTCTACAGTCTTATTTTCTACGAATTTTTCAGCTTGTATAATTGTATATTCAAATAGTAATGCATCACTACTTCCATGTGCTTTTACTACTGGTTTTTTGACGCCTAAAAATAATGCTCCACCATAAGATTTATAGTCCATTGTTTTGCTAAATCTTTTAATAGCTGGTAAACAAGGAATAGCCAAAATTTTAGTTATTAAGTTATGTGTAAGGCTTTCTGTTAAACTTCTCTTTACAAAATTTCCTAAACCTTCTGTGGTTTTTAAAAAAACATTTCCAGTAAAACCATCTGTTACAATGGCATCTATTTCTCCAGAAAAGGCGTCTCTACCTTCTACATTGCCTACAAAATTAATTCCAAGCTCTTCTGACTTTTCTTTTAATAACTGATAACTTTCTCTTACTAGTTCATTTCCTTTTGTTTCTTCAGTTCCAATATTTAATAGTCCTATTGCTGGCTTTTCAATTTTATATGTATTTTTTAAATAAATACTAGACATTTGTGCAAATTGTAATAAATTAATTGGCTTACAATTGGTATTAGAACCTGCATCAATTAATAGTAATTGGCTTTTATAAGCAGGTAAAATACCGGCTAATGCTGGTCTATCGATTCCTTTTATACGTCCTACAATAAGAGTTGCCCCTGTTAATAAAGCTCCTGAATTTCCTGCTGAGATGAAAACATCTCCTTCGTTTTCTTTTAGCATTTTAAAACCAACTACCATAGAAGAATCCTTTTTATGCTTTATAGCAAGTGTAGGGGTATCTTCCATTTCAATAATTTCTTCTGCATTTTTAATTTGTATTCTATCTGAAATTTGTTCTAATTCTTTACCATATAATTCTTTTATTCTATCACGAATTACTGCTTCTTTTCCTACTAAAACAACATTTGCTTTTACTTTATTAATTGCATTAATTGCACCTTTAATATTAGCATCTGGCGCATTGTCTCCTCCCATTGCATCTAATACAATTTTCATTCAAACTCCCCCTTGAGCCAATTTCTATCATTTAAAAAGTCGCAGGAGAGAATTTCTCCACTGCGACATGATTTCATAACTTATGCTAAAATATCTGCAACAACACCTGAACCAACTGTTCTACCACCTTCACGAATAGCAAATCTTAATCCTTTTTCAATAGCGATAGGTGTGATTAATTCGATTGTCATAGATACGTTATCTCCTGGCATAACCATTTCTGTTCCAGCAGGTAATTCAATAACACCTGTAACGTCAGTTGTTCTGAAATAGAATTGTGGTCTATATCCATTGAAGAATGGTGTATGTCTTCCACCTTCTTCTTTTGTTAATAC
>CANQTZ010000007.1 GCA_947626865.1 uncultured Clostridia bacterium | reverse complement strand
TCAAGTAAGTTTTCTAAATCTTTACGCCAATCAGGAATTCCTCTGCCTTTAAACCACGAATTTAATTCTTTTACATTGCTTAATGCTTTATTTGTTGATGCATTTTTTAATGAAAGTGGTGCATATTCTATATTATAAATTTCATAAATATTACTGATTGCATTATATTCTGTATTAAATTCTATTAATGCAATTTTTTTATTTTTATTCATTAAAAAACATTTCATATTTACTAACGGTCCTTCCTAAAAAATTAAATTAATTAATAATTTCATATACACTTAGCTACCTAATTCAGATTATCTTTACTGATATTATTTTAATACAATAATTATTATATGTCAATTATTTATATGTAGAGGAAAGAAGGCGGTAATATAAATTGGAATGAAAGGATAAACATATAAAAAAAATATATATACAAAAGGTTAGAAAATTTAATTTTCTAACCTTTCTCTATCATTGTTAATTACTTATTATTAACAAATGTTATAACATATCTAATATATGGAGCTTTATCTTTTTCTAATGCTTTTATTTGCTTATTTACATCTTTATCACTTGTAGATATGTTTTTGTTAGTGATAAGAATTTCTTTTGTTACCGATGTACCTTTAGTTACAAAATCTACACTACCTTCTTCTGTTCTAAATCCTAAAGATAAATTATATTGTAATGAAGAATTTACTGTACCTTCATTCCATGTTCCAGATATTGGACTCCATGACCAAATTTTATTACTACTAATATCTAAAGCACTTGCATCTAAAGTCATAGGTATTACAACTACTTTATCTGTATCATCTATATATTGGAATCTTGTTAAATCTGTTTTTACAGTAACATAAACTGTATCATCAACAATATTTTGTTCTATATTTGCATCTGCTAATACTTTCATATTATTAAGTAAACTTTCTTCTTTAAATCTACTATTATCTACTGTTGAACCTCCAACATCAGCTAGATTTTTTGCTGCTTCTTTGTTAGTAGTTCCATCTGGGTTTGTTATCTCACTTGTAGGAACTGATTTAGGTTTTTCTACTTTTAGTTCTTCTTCCATTGCATTAGTATCTTCTATTTTTAGTTTAAAGCTATTATGTTCTACAACTGGTCCTGTTGAACCAAATTTAACATCTACTGTTCCACTTACTGTTTTAGATGGTGTACTAGTTACAGCTTTGATTGCTGGGCTAGATAGGTTAATCCAAATAGGAACTCTTACTTCACCATTATTATTTACTTCTTTAAGAAGTTGAATATTTGATGGATCAATTATTATAGAAGAAGTATCATTTGTCTCATCTACAAGAGTATCTATATTTCCTTTAACTGTCATATGAACAACAATCCATTTTCCTTCTACACCATTTACTTTAATTGTACTAACATCATTAGAATTTATTTTTAATGTAGCTGTTCTTATATCATTTGTTGCTACTGGCATATTGATTTCAGCAGTTCTTGAAGCAGCTAAATTATATTGAAGTGTTCCAGCATTAACGTCGTTTCCATTTACTTTTACTACTTTAGGATTTTTCAATTCACTCTCTACTACAGTTATATCACGTAAATAAAGCTGTTCAAGTGATTTTTGATCCTCTACATTAGATTTTGATAATGCATATTGAGTTTTATTAATTTCTAGTTTTGTTTTTTCAGTACGCTTTACTTTAACTTCTGTTCCATTTCCATTTGCAGCTTTACCAATTTCTATATTTTGTGCATATCTATTAGCAAGAGTTATAACTGTTTTTCCAGTTGGAGCAAGATCTTCTGTTTTATCAGCATTTAACCATACTACTATTTTACCATTTGAAATCATATCTTCTGGTATTTCAGCCCAGTTTCCATCTTCATCTTTATATACTAATGAAGATATATCAACATTTGTCTTTAATTCTAAGCTATACCATCTTCCTTTTGTTGCTACTTTATTATTCTTATTTTCTTTTCTTTCAACTGTTGCATCCATTCCATATTTATATGAATCAACTGTAATTGTTTTATCATCATTCTCAACTTTAGTATTAATTATACCTGTTGTATTTGATGTAACTTCTTCTAGCATTGGTGCTTTTGTATCATGTAAATTTACTGTAATTGGTAATTCTTCTACTTTATTGTCTGCTAAATTATATTTTAAAGTAAATTTTATTGTTCCTTCTTTTTCTGCTCTTACCCAAACTATACGATTTGTATTTGAACTGCTTGCTCTTTTATCTAAAATAAATTTGTTATCATCATTGTCTTCAGTATAAACAGCTTTTGCAGTAGTTCCTGATGTATCATCTGTAAGGTTAAGTGATAATGCTAACCATTTTTCACCTTTAATAGTATCCTTAGCTACTTTATCTGGGTCAATTTCACCATTTTCTACAGTAAATGATATTGGTGTTAAGTTATCAAAATCCACTCCTACATCAATAACTTGATTATTAACTGAATCTATTGCTAAAGTTCCATTGTTTTTACATCTGGATTGAGAAATTGAATTATTAGTATCTCTTAACCAAATAGCTGATGTACTTTTAAATGTAACTGTTGTAGCTTCTGCATCTTTTACTTGTTTGTCAGTGGCATCTTTATGTTTTAATACCAATGGAGTTTTTGCTTCATTTGCGTCTAAATATACATATATTTCATTTGGTGCTCCTTCTATTGTTTCTACTTTGTATTCTTTTAATGTATCTTTATTTATAGCTATTACATCTGAAGCAACACAATTTTTCAATTCAACTCTAACTCTATAATATTTTTCACCGTCTTCTGATGTTTTCATTAAGTTAACATTTCCAGCAAATGTATTTGTACTAGGACTAGTTTGTGTGGATTTTACAACATCATCTGTATTATTTCTTATAGCTTCATCTGATATAGAAGTAACTTCTTCTGTTCTTAATGCTTTAAATTGAACAAATGTAGGCATTGTAACATTTACTACATTAACTGTAACATTTGTAGTACCATTATCTGTCTTAATTGTAAATTCATAAGTTCCTTCTTTAGCTCTTACAAATACTTTTTTCTTTGTAGCATCAGAACCATTTTCAGATTTTGTACCTTCAATTGTAGCTCCTTCTGGTAAATCTTTTAAATAGAAGTATACTTGATCTGCTGTATAACCTTTTAAATCTACTTTGACTGTTATTACATTGTTTTCAAGTGTCACACCTTTTACTTCATTATCAGTATTGTTGTTATTCTTTTCTTCGTCCAAAGCGTATGTAAGTTCCTGAACTTCTTGTTCTGGTGCTTCATCAATTATTTGATCTTCTGCGTGAATTAGATATTTTTGAATATGTACAGCATCTGATTCATCTACTCCTGATTTATCCTTACGTACTACATTAGCTGCTTCTAATTGTACTTTATCTAATTCTTTTACATGTATCATATGTTTTTGAATAGCTCTAGCATCTTGCTCATCTATTAAACCATTCTCATCAACATCTCCGTATATAACTACAGTATGTTCTACACCATCAGTTGTAGTAAAAGTATCTCCTGTGTGAACAACTGTATCTTCAGATGCTACTGCTTCACCATTGAATAAGTTAATTGCTTTAAAATCTTTAATGTCTTTAATTGTTACTCTGTCATCTCTGTTTGCTAAAATAAATGGTACTATTGATTTTTGATCTACTAATTTTTTATAAATGCCCAAAGGTTGTGTTGCTGTTGTATCTGTAGTTGTTTCAGCCAAAACTCCTGTTCCCATTATTCCTGTTGTTAATAATCCTGCTAATGCTAATGATGATATAAATTTAAAATTTCTTTTCACTTTTCATTCCTCCTAAAAGTTAAATTAATTTTTATTTTATTTTTTTATCATTTAAATTTAATTATTTTGATTTTCTTGCTACTAAAACTGCTCCTGCTACTACTACTAAAGCAATTATACCTGCAAATATAGGTGCTCCTGTTTGTGGTAATCTAGTAATTACTTTTCCGTCTTTTCCTACTACTTCATTACCTTCTTTTGTATCGTCTGAATTATCTTTATTTGTATCTGTATTTGATGGATCTGCTGGTGTTTTTGTATCTGATGGATCTGCTGGAGTTGGATCTGTTGGATTTGTTGGTTCTGTTGTTGGTTCAACAATTGCTATTGTAGCTGTTGCATCTGGTTCTGTTGTTCCATCTACTTTAACATTTGTTGCAGTAAAGTTTGCTCCTTCTGTAACTGTATCTTTTGCTTTAAATACAAAATTCACTTCACTAACTGCTTTGCTACTAGCATAGCTTGTATATACTGTTCCATTTGATTCATTATAATTAACTTGATCTTCTCCATCAGCCTTTACAAATTCAAATTTTGATGTATCATAATTAAGATCAACATGTACTGCTTCACCGCTGTTATCTAATTTTACAGTTACAGTAACTTCTTCTCCTTTCTTTACTTCATTTGCACTTTTTGTCATACTAGCTGCATTTACACTCCCCATCATTACTACTAAAGCAATTAATAAAACTGCTAATCCTAATATTGTTTTTTTCATATTTTTCATTTTAAATTCATTCCTTTCTTTTTTTCTTTTTTCTTTTTGAATTTGAACTTGGTTAAGATTTTGTTCAAATTTCACGTGCTTTACAAATTAGTCGTGTTAATCCTCCCGGATTACAAGTGATGAGAGTTGCCTCTCGCTTTCCATCATTGTTTTGGTCTAAACATGACAGATCTTCTGGAACACAAGTGTACATATCATAAATTTGGTAATTGACTTTTGTTTTGGTTTCTCTGTTTATCAGGTAGAATGTATCTCCTACTTGCATTTCAGATAGCCTTTTTAACATATTAGTCCAATTGTGTCCACTAATGCAAAAGTTTCCTGACTCGTTTAAATTAGGTCCACAGAGTTGACCGACAGATAATGCTAATGCATCATTATCATAATTGTCTAAGATGTTTTTAGTAACCCCTATTTTGTCAATTACAAGTTGCCCTAACACTTCATAATTGCCCATTTTTTCTGGCAATTCAACATCAACAATTTCATCTTGTTTTGGTTCGACTATAGCCTCTTCTACAGTATTATCTTGAGTGACATTTGTATTTGCTTCTTCTTGTTCATTTCGTAGTTCTAATAAGTGATTACTAATAACAAAGTAAGCAATAGCAATGACTAAAACTAACAAAATAATAACTGTTGTCAATTTTTTCTTATTCAATTGCTTCTTTTTCCCCCTTTTGGCTCTAGCATAAACTGTCATTTTCACTTTTTTAAAAAACTCACCCCCCTTTATTGTATTTTTAATCTGTTTTAGGTTACGCACATACATTTTATTCTAATTTAATTTAAAAGTCAATAGTATTTTTAAATAAATTATGGAAAAAATTTTTTTGCCATTTTTTGCTAGTTTTGGTAATATTTTGTATTCCTTCCAAATTCAGTAATATCAATAATTTGCGGATATTTGTCGTTTTATAAAATATAAGAATTATGCTTTATTATTTCTTAAAAAAATTATTTTTTTCTATAAAAATTTTAAATTTTTTTATATCTTTATAAATAAAAAATGATTTCAAGGTAATTGTATTACACTTACTCTGAAATCATTACTAATCATTAAACTTTTATTCTGTTCTTAATGCTTCTACTGGATCTCTTTTACTTGCCATCCTTGCTGGAATTAGACCTGCTATTATTGTTAATAGCATACTAATAATTACTAATATAACTCCAGCTAATGGTGGAACTACTGTAATTACTGTTACGCCTGTTACTTTATGAATTAAATAATTGATTGGGAATGTTAGTAATACTGTTATCCCTATTCCAATTAAGCCAGATATGCATCCTACAATAAATGTTTCAGCATTAAATACTCTTGATATATCTTTTTTAGAAGCTCCTATGGCTCTTAAAATTCCTATTTCTTTTGTTCTTTCTAAAACAGATATATAAGTTATAATTCCTATCATTATAGAAGATACAATCAAAGATATCGCAACAAATGCAATTAATACATAACTTATTGTGTCAATAATTTGACTAACTGATTTCATCATAACTCCTACAATGTCTGTATAATTGATTACATTTTCTTCTTTTCCATCATCTCGTTGCTTTTGATTATATTTTTCAATTTCACTTGTAATTGTATCTTTTGCTTCAAAATTTTTAGGGTAAATGCTAATAGATGTAGGTTCTTCTATATTAACTGCTCCGAGTGTCTTTAAATTCTTTTCATAGCTTGCATTTTGATTTTCAGTATATGCTTCCATCATTTGAGCAATTTGTTCATTACTTAAATTGCTCATTGCCATTTTTTGCTCATCTGACAAAGAATTATAATCAAAACTTGCATCTTCCCCTTCTTTTGGAAATTCTAGTCCTGAAAAGACATTTATTTCTTTTTTGTCTTTTTGCTCTTTTACAATTTCTGCTTCATTAGATTTTTTAATTACATATTCTTCTAATTCTTTTGTATATCCTATACCACTTGATACCGCAGTAGAAGCTACACTTTCTGAGTTTTTCTTAATAATTCCTACTACTTTTATATTTTCTGCTTTTTCAATTTTGTCTTTCATATAGTCTTCATCATCACTTTTGTCAAGCCATATTCCATTTTCCTTTTGATAATAATCAGAATTTAAAATTATCTTAAATGATAAATTTAATAATTCATCATAGGTATAGGAATCTGATGTGCTATCTTCTTCTAATTTCTCGCCTTTTTCTACTGCTTTCCATTTTTCTTCTAATTCTTTTTGGTCTTTTAAACCTAATGTATATAATGTATAATCATCAATGGTTCCATCTTCCTTTAAAATTAACACTACTTCATTAAATTCTTTTGGCCAATTTCCTTTTACTAAATCAAATTGTGATTCTAATAAATCTTGATTGTCTCTCATTTCAATCCATATATCTGTATTTGTCATCATTGAGCTTCCAAACATAGAACTTATAGATGAACTATTAGAAGCTTCTATCATGTCTCCCATTCCAAATGCATTCATAACAGTACTTGGATTTACTCTTACAATTCCATCTTTTGTATCTTCTTTATACAAATTAAGTTTTAAATCATAACCATATTCAATACTATTACTTTGCTTTGCTATTTCATTTTCTCCATCTTCTAAATATTTCTTTAATTCTGCTAAATTGTTTGTTTGCTTTTTATTAGAAAGTGTTGTTATCATTTCATTCATAATATCGTCTGAATTAACTTTTCCTTCTTCCTGATTAGTATTTTCTTCTGTTTCCCCCATAATTGATTCCATCATACTTGACATGTCTATGGTTGATTCTTCAATTGTAATCGGATAGGATGAAAGTGTGTCTTCTTCGACTTTTGAAATATAATTTTGTACTCCTGTTGATATTGCTAAAATCAGGGCTATTCCTATAATTCCAATACTGCCTGCAAATGATGTAAGTAATGTTCTTCCCTTTTTAGTCATTAGATTATTTAGGCTTAATCTTAAAGCAGTAAAAAATTTCATTGAGGTTCTTCCAGATTTTGCTTGTAATTCTTCTTTTTCATCTTTTTCTACTGGTTGAGAATCATCTGTAATGACTCCATCTAATATTTTTACAATTCTTGTGGAATATTTTTCTGCTAATTCTGGGTTATGTGTAACCATGATAATTAATTTATCTTTTGAGATTTCTTTTAAGATTTCCATTATTTGTACACTTGTCTTAGTGTCTAAAGCTCCTGTTGGTTCATCTGCCAAGATAATATCTGGATTATTTACTAATGCTCTTGCAATGGCAACTCTTTGCATTTGCCCACCTGATAATTGATTAGGTTTTTTATGTATTTGTTCCTTTAAGCCAACATCTTCTAAGGCTTTGATTGCTCTTTGCCTTCTTTCCTTTTTTGGAACTCCTGAAATTGTTAATGCTAATTCAACATTAGATAAAATTGTCTGATGTGGTATTAAATTATAGCTTTGAAATACAAAACCAATTGAATAATTACGATATGCATCCCAATCTTTGTCTTTGAACTTTTTGGTTGATTTTCCATTTATTATTAAATCTCCAGAAGTATATCTATCTAATCCTCCTATAATATTTAATAATGTAGTTTTTCCACAACCACTTTGCCCCAGTATTGATACAAATTCGCTTTTTCTAAATTCAATATCAATTCCTTTTAAGGCTTGCACTGTGGTATCTCCTGTGACATAATCTTTTTTGATGTTTTCTAATTTTAACATTCCACCCTCCTTAATGTTGCTTACTTTTTAAACAATTTATTAAATAGTCCTTTTTCTTTCTCTTTTTCTTTTTTGTTTTGCTTTTTGCTAGAATTTTTTCTACTTTTTTCTATTATCATATCTATGCTGTCTTCATCATCTTCATACTCTTCTTCTTCATATTCACTGTCTTCATCTTCCTCATCATATGTATTTTCCAAATCTTCTTCTATGTCTTCTTCATCTACTTCTTCTATTTCTTCTTCGTCCTCATATTCATCATCGTAATCTTCCTCGTATTCTTCATCATCTTCTTGTTCACTATCTTGTTTTGTTTCAAAGATATCATATTCATCTTGTTCGTATTCTTCTTCGCTGTCATATTCTTCATTATATTCTTCGTTATATTCATTGTATTCTTCTAAGTTTTGCTCTTCTTCTAATTCTTCTATTCTATATTCTGATAAATCTTTTTCAAATTTTTCTGATACTTCGTCTTGAAATGTGCTATAAATGTTTTTAATTCCTTCTATTCTCCAATAATTAGAATTGATAACTGTTCCCATTCGAATATTTACTTGATTTACTTCTTCTTCAAAATTCTTTTCTTTGTCTTCTATATTTCTTAAATAAGTTTTGTTATATAAGTCTGTATAAGCTTTTTTGGTTGCTTTACCTGAAATTTCTTTTAAGATTAATTCATATAGATTTCTTATTTGAGCTATATCTAAATCAAAATTTTCACATGCATCTTTCATAGCATTTTTGTGTGCTTTTGCTCCACTAATTGTAGTCATTCTTTCATAATCTAAGAAACTTACAATGTATTCTTTTTCTGCTTTTAAAAATGCTAATTTAACAGTTGTATCTCTTAATGCTTTTTTATGTTTGCTAAGTTTTATTGTTTCTGTATCACATTCTGATAGTAGTTTTTTCATTCTATCATAAATTAGAACATAACATTCTGCTTCTTTTTCTGCAATATCAACTCTCGCTTCTATTGCTTTTTTTAAAACATCTTGGTTAAAAGCTACCCTTTCGTTTTTTCCATTTTTTGTCATAATTTCTAAAGTTTCTTGCTTTATTTGATCTTTTTCTGCATGAATAAATTCTTTTAAATCTATTATGTCTTCAGGATTGATTTCAGAAAATTCATTATGTATTTTTTGTAATAAATCTACATATCTTGTTTCTTTAATTCTTTTTTCTTTTTCACATTTGTTTCTTTCTTTTTGTTTTTCAGCAAAGTCACTTAAATGTTGAACAAATTCTATTCTAATTTGTTTTAATTGTTCATTATTGGTTTCTATTGTATTTTCTATCTTTTCAAACTTTTTTTCTAGGCTTTTAGAATCTTCTCCTAAATCTTTGAATAATTCATTTCTGCCATCTTCTAATTTACAATTAGATTTGTATATCTGTTCTTGTTTTTGTTGCAAGCTTTCGATTTTTCTAACTGTTTCATCAAATTCTTTCATTACTTCTATTTCGTTTTCTTTCATTACTTGATATTCTTCAATTTCATTTATTAGTTCATGATAATCTTCATTATTTTTTTTCAAATTATATTCTTTATTCAAATTTAATATTTTTTCCATATATCTTTCTAGAACAATAGCACTTCGTTCATACATTTAACATAACCTCCATTTTATTTGTTTTTTCTATTATATAAAAAAAAATTTGAAATGTCTATAGTATGCTATTAAATATTTCTTTTTCATCATATTCTTTTGGATTTAAACCCAATCTTGGTTTCATATATTGTATCAATCCCCATATAAGTATTATAAAAAAAGTTCCTACTAAAATCATGCTATGAGATGTACTTGTTATTCTTAGTAAATATGAGCCTAAAAAAGCAAATATTGCTCTAAATCCATTTCTACTTATGGCATTTACTGCATAGATTTGTGTTAATATTTTTTCATTTGCAAAATTTCCTAAGTATCTTATACTTAAAATTCCACTAATGCCTTTTGATAGTTTTGTAGCAATAAAGCATAATATTATTATGATTAAGCTAATTTTACATGAACCCAATAGTACGGTTGTTAGTCCTGCTATTAGTATTGCAAATGATGTCATAAATAAAATAACTGATAATGACTTGTTTCTAAAATGTTTATGGAATTGTAATTGTTTTTTTGCTCCCATAGAGGTTGCTAATTCCAAAATTGCTAATAATATAATAATTGTTTGTTCTGATATGTTCATATCTACTAATAAACTTGTTCCGATATGTTGCAATTAAACAAAAAATTCCCCAAGCAATTCCACTATATAAAAATAAGCTACGCAATCTTTCTGAATGGAAAATAAATTTTATTCCCTTTACAAAATCTTCTTTATAAGATTTTGAAGATTTTTTTTGCTTTTCTTCTTCTACATCTTTAAATCCTAATGACATAATGGTTGCTAAAATTGTAATGCAAAAACTTAAAATCAAAGGAATATATGGATTTACTACATATAAAAATCCTGAAAGAATATATGTAACAGCATTTAATAAATAATAATCTTTATATGCTCTTCCTTCTTTTTTTGAAAATATCTCTCCCTCTTTTTGGCTTTTGGGTATTGAGCAATGTATGAGTGTTGAATCTGATATGTCTTTTAGTGAAAAGCATAAACTGCTAACAAATTGTGCTACAATAAAATCACCTAAATTATTGCAATTCATAATTAATAGGATAAATACGCTATTAAAGATATTTGCTAATGTAGTACATTTTTTTGTTCCTAATCTATCTACACAAATACTTGCTGGAATTTGAAGTATCATCATAAAAATTGCATAAAATGCTTGCCCTAATACGAAGTCAGCACTACTAATATTTTTTACTTGTGTTAAAAATAAGAATTCTATTGCATAGTAAAAAAACAAATCTATAGAAATTGCTCTATACAGGGAATAAAGTTTCATATTTTGCTTTCTTGCTTCTACTATTTTTTCCATTGTTTACAATCCTTTCACTTTTGTATCTTATATTTTTATCTTTCTTTAAATTTATAATTTTACAGAGTAAATCTGTAAGCCGGGTTCTGTCTTTTAAAATAGTCATTTATCTAGGATATATATTGCTATATACCTCAAGCCACGCAATTCAGAAGGCGCCGAGCAGGCTTAATCTTCTATTTAGGTGTTGCTTTAGATGGGGTTTACACTGCCCATGGTGTCACCACAATGGCGGTAAGCTCTTACCTTACCTTTTCACCCTTACCCTTTTTTAGGGCGGTTATTTTCTGTTGCACTTTCCTTAAGGTCACCCTCACTAGACGTTATCTAGCATCTTTGCTCTATGAAGCCCGGACTTTCCTCTCGTAATTCCTTTCGGATATTTACCAGCGACTATTCAATTTACTCTGTTTTTCTATTATATCATATATTATTTATTTCTTCCAGTAGATTTTTATATTTTATTAAAAATACTGATATATCTTTTTTCTCAACTGAATTTTTTAGCTCATTTAATATGATATAACCTTTGTTTATACTATATTGTTTATTTGCATCAACATTTGTATTACTTAATAATTTTGTATATTGTTCTACTGCATTATTTATATCACTGCTTATTTCTTCCCAATTTTGGTCATCTAATTTTGAATAAGCTTTTAATATATTTACTTTGCTTTCTAATAATGTTATTTCTAATTCTTCTTGTCCGGAACCTTTTAAAAATTTAGGTAAATATTCATACAATTTTGTTAATTGTGCTAAAGTTTTTTGTTTATCTTCTGCTTCTACAGCTGTTGTTAGATTATCATATTCTTTATTAAATGTCAAAATGTCTTCTTGTTTTATATCAAATTGATATAAGTCTATTGTCATTGTAGGAAATGTGCCATATAAATTTTCTACTTCGCTTTTTACTTCATCCCAATTAATTTCTTCTTTATTGACTAGCACTCCATCGGGTTCTAAATTAAATTCTTTTTTATCCTCAGTTTGACTTCCAGAACTACTGCTCGAACTTCCAGAACTTCCTTCTTGTTTACTTTCTTGCTGATTTTCACCCATTCCACCTTCTTGTGATTTTTCTTGAGCACTTCCTCCTGATTCTTCTTCCTGTGAGCCTCCCTGTGAATCTCCTTGTGAGTCTCCGCCTTGATTGCTTCCACTATCACCTGATTGTTGTTGTGTAGATTGTTTAGCTAATTCTCCTGCAGTTACACTATAATTTTGCGTTTGTATTTGGTTCATAGCATTGCTCAATTCTAAAATTTTAAATTCCATATATTGTATTTGTGAATATGTTTTTTCTTTTTGAGTTTGGTCATTATCTTTACTTGCATTTGAATAAATAAATACAGATAATACTGCTACAATAATAATTAATAAAATGTAAGCTATTCTTTTAAATCTTTTCAAATTAAATTTCATTCCTTTCTGTTATAATCTCATTTTTTCTATTATTTGCATTTTTCTTTTACTTTATTCTATGTATAAATTTTATTATATTTTTTATAATATATTATGTAAGGAGTTTTTTATGTTAGCAAGTGTTAATTTATATAGTGAAACTAGTAGCGAATTAAATAGATTTTTAAGTAATTTTTACAATTCTACTTTTGATTTGAATAATAAATTAAATTGGAAAAAAGAATATGCCAATCCTATTGAATTGGCAGAAATTATTGGTGCATTTGTAGATAACTGTGAAAAGTATCATTTAAATATGTGGATTTGTTTGGATAAAGATGTTTTTATACGTATTACTTCTAAAAATGCAGATAGTATTATCAAATATCTGTATGAAAGATTCCCTTATTAGTTTTTTTCAATTACAATTGTTACAGGTCCATCATTTAAAAGGCTAACTTGCATATTAGCACCAAATATACCTTTTTGTACTGAAATACCATTTTGTTTGCATTGTAAACAAAAATATTCGTATAATTCTTCTGCTTGTTCCGGTTTTGCAGCTTGGATAAAAGAAGGTCTGTTGCCTTGTGTACAGTCAGCATATAATGTAAATTGTGAAACAATTAGCAACTCGCCATTTATATCTTTTAATCCTAAATTCATTTTGTCATTTTCATCTGAAAAAACTCGTAAATTGCATAATTTTTTTATTAGATAGTCTGCTTGTGTTTTAGTATCTGTATGTGTTACTCCTAATAATACTAAAAAACCTTTATTGATTTTTCCGACTACTTTTCCTTCTACTTCTACTTGTGCATTTTTTACTCTTTGTACTACAATCTTCATGCTTCCTCCATTTTAAGTGTTATTGTCTTGTTTTTCAAAATCTACATTTGATTCTATTTCAACTGTTTTTTCTATGTTATTTTTTTCTTCTTCTGAATTTTCTTGCTCTATATTTTCTTGTTCTACATTTTCTTGATTGTTGCTTTCATTTGGTTGTTCATTTTCTGTTTGTTTATTTTCTAAATCATATTCTAAATTTTCTTTTACAATTTCCTTTTCATCTTGTTTTTCTTCTCTTACTTCAGCATTTTCTAAATCTTCTAATATTTCTACTTCTTGAGCTGGTTCATCGTCTTGTTTTTTACCGCAGTTATGGCAAAATTTTTCATCCTTATCTAATTCTGTATAACAATTAGGACATTGCTTTCTATCTCGCAATTCTAATGATTGTTTTAATAATTCTTCTATTTCGTCACTTAGAACATCTATTTTTGTACATTGTTCTTCTAAATCTTCTTTGATATTTATGTCTTCTTCTCTTACATGTTTCTCATATACTTTTTTTCCGATTTCTTCATAAAGTTCACTAATTTTTGATTTTAAATCTCCAATTTTAAATTTTATTTTAGTTTCTTTTGCTATTTTACCAGTTTTATCTGCTGTTACCTTATACGCCTCTGATGCTTTTTTTCCTAATTTATCAAAAAATTCCATTTTAATCTCTCCTCTTTTTTATTATTAGATTTTTTTCTTGTAATTATTCACATTTTTTATCTCGTGTCATCAATTTTTTTACAGCTTCATTAGGATTTAATCCATTAAATAAAACATCATATACTGTTTCAATTATTGGTATTTCAATTCTATGCAACTTTCCTAATTCATAAGCAACCTCTATATTGTCTATACTTTCTATTACCATTCCCACTTCTTTTTTAGTTTCTTCTAGTGTTTTTCCTTGACCAATTAATATCCCAGCTCTTCTATTTCTGCTATGTTCACTTAAACATGTAACAATTAAATCTCCTAGTCCACTTAGTCCATAAAAAGTTTCCTTTTCTCCTCCTATTGCACAACCTAATCTTGCCAATTCTCCTAAACCTCTTGTAATTAATGCTGCAAATGTATTATCTTTTAATCCAATTCCTGCTGATACTCCTGCACAAAATGCAATAATATTTTTTAAAGCTCCTCCTAATTCTACACCTTTTACATCTCTTGAAGTATAAATCCTCATATTTTCACATATAAAAGTTTCTTGAATTAGTTTTAAAATTTTCTCTTCTTTAGATGCTACTACCATAGCTGTTGGAATTGCAATTGATACTTCTTCTGCATGGCTAGGACCAGATAATACTCCAATTTTTGCTGTTGGTAATTCTTCTAATATAACTTCGTCCAATGTTTTTAAAGTTTCTTTTTCAAATCCTTTTGAACATACAATAACTGGTATATTTCCAACATATTGCTTATATTGTTTAAATACATCCCTTGTAAATTTTGATGGTGTTACATGCAGAATAAATTTTGCATCTTTTATTACTTCTTCAAAATTTTCAGAGCAAGAAATATTTTCATGGATTATTAATCCTGGTAAAAACTCACACTTTCTTTCTTCGTTTATTAATTTCTTCTCTTCTTCGCTAAAAGACCATATTTTTATTTCATTTCCGCATTTAGCTAGGTGTGTTGCTAAGGCTACTCCCCAACTCCCACTTCCAATAATTGCTATTTTACACATTGTTTTTCACTTTCTTTCCTATCATAACTTAATATTTAATTTTTTTGTTTAACATATGAAATTCCACCAACAATAACTATAACTGCTAATAATATCATTAATACAATGACTCCCGGTGGTATTACTAGTTTATCTGGTTGTTTTATTTCGTCTTTTTCATAATTATATTCTATTTCGCATTTTCCATCTTTAACTTTAAAATTATCAATATGCATAATATAATCTTTATCGCTATTTTTTATTCTATATTTCATATCCATATTTGGATAATTTTCTAATATGCTAAATTCATATATATCTTTAGAATTTTTCTCAAGCAATATCTGAATATATTTTACACCTTTTTCTTCATATATTTCGTCTTGTATATTATCTTTCTCTATATCAATTCCTGGAATAGAATACTGCTTTAAAGTTTCTACTCCCTCGTAGTTTATTTCTAAATTTGATTGATTTATTGCATATATAACATATTTTTCTGGCAAAAGTATATATAAATCAAAATCTTCATTTTCCTTATTATTGCTTACTTGAAATTGAAAATCAAATGTATCTATGGCATAAACATTTCCTACCATAAGCGTTAATATTATTAATATCGAAAATGTTATTACTCTTTTCATTAGTTTTTCCTCCATTTTTATTTATTTTTAAAACTTAATTTGTTTTCTGTTCCATCTAATAATCTTTTTATATTATTTCTGTGATTATATAAAACTATAATTGCCAAAATTATGCTATATACAAAATATGTGCTTCCTTGCTTATTTCCTGTTAAAACAGTATAACTATCATTAATAAATAATGTTAAAACTGGGAATAAAACAGCTGCACCGCAAGACCCTAAAGATACCATTCTTGTTAAAGCAATTAATACTAATCCAAATACCAAACAAATAAGTCCAATTTTCCAGTTACTCATTAAAAGAATTCCTAATGATGTTGCTACTCCTTTTCCCCCTTTGAATTGGAAGAATATTGGAAAAGTATGACCTAATACTACTGCAATACCAGCAATTTGAAGTAATAGTTCTTTATCGCTTCCGTTTGCTATATTCCCCAGTATTATTGCTATTAAAATTGATATTACACCTTTTAATATATCACAAATTAATGTAATAAGTGCTACTTTTTTTCCTAAAATACGCAATACATTTGTTGTTCCAGCATTTCCACTTCCTTTTTGACGAATATCAAACCCAGCTAATTTTTCACTTAAAATAACAGAAAAATTTATACTGCCTATTGCATAAGCAATAATTGCCATAACTACATATACTACCATTTTTTCTTCTCCTTTGCTTTTTATTTATCATCTTTATCATTTTTTTCTCTTACCATAATTCTTACAGGAGTTCCAACTAATCCAAATTCTTTTCTAAATTGATTAACTAAATATCTTTCATAAGAAAAATGGAATAATTCTTTATTGTTTACAAATATAACAAATGTTGGAGGTTTTGTTGTTGCTTGTGTACCATAATATATTTTTAACCTCTTTCCTTTGTCTGTTGGAGGTTGTACAATTGCAATTGCTTCATTTATTACTTGATTTAAAAGTGATGTGGAAACTCTCATGCTATTTTGTTGTGCTACTTGATTTATTAAATCAAATAATTTGTTTACTCTTTGACCTGTTTTAGCAGATATAAATAAAATTGGTGCATAAGATAAATATTTTAATTTTTCATATACTTCTTTTTTGTAATTTTCTAATGTACCTGTTTGTTTTTCTACTGCATCCCATTTATTTACTACTATAATAACTCCTTTTCCGGCTTCATGTGCTTCTCCAGCAATTTTTGCATCTTGTTCTGTTACGCCTTCTGTTGCATCTACTAACATCAAACATACATCTGCTCTTTCAATTGCTAAAAGTGTTCGCATGATACTAAATTTTTCAATTGATTCTTTCACTTTGCTTTTTCGTCTTATACCAGCTGTATCAATAAATGTATATTTTCCGCTTTCGTTTTCAAATTCTGTATCGATGGCATCTCGTGTAGTTCCAGCTATGTCGCTTACAATTGCTCTGTTTTCTCCTAATATTTTGTTTATTAATGATGATTTGCCTACATTTGGTTTTCCTATAACTGCTACTTTTATTTGATTTTCTTCTTCTTCATTTTCTGATTTTGGTGGAAAGCTTTCATATATTTTATCTAGTACATCACCAATTCCTAGTGCATTGCTTGCAGAAATTGGATATGGATCGCCTATTCCCAAATTATAAAATTCATAAATTTCTTGTCTATCTTTTTCAAAATTATCTGCTTTATTGCATACTAATACAATTGGCTTTCCAGATTTTTTTAACATGAGTGCAATTTCCTTGTCTGCAGATGTTACACCTTGTTTTACATCTGTTAAAAATAAGATGACATCTGCCATAGTAATTGCCAAGTTTGCTTGTTCTCTCATTTGAGATAAAATAATATCATTAGAAGTAGGTTCAATTCCACCTGTATCAATTAAAGTAAAATTTCTTCCTCTCCAATTTGTTTCTGTATATATTCTATCTCTTGTGACACCTGGTGTATCTTGCACAATAGCTATTCTACTACCTGCTAAATAATTGAAAAAAGTAGATTTTCCTACATTGGGCTTTCCTATTATGGCTACAATTGGTTTTGACATTTCTATCTCCTTTTATTGTATTTGTGCTTGCCTATTTCCATCATTAAATATTATTTGTACAATATCGCCTTCTTTTACTTCTTCTTTACTTTTGATAATATGTCCATCTTTTTTTGTTATGCTATATCCTCTCGACAAAGTTTTTAACGGACTATAGGCATCTAATTTTGCTATTAATTTGCTATATCTTGTATTTTCTTTTTCTTGCTTGGCTCTAATTAAATTTTCTAATTGTTTTATTTGATTGTCTATTCTTATATAATTTTCTTGAATTTTTCTGGTTGGTTCTTTGAATATAAAACTAGACATACTTTTTTCATATCGTAACCTCATAATTTCAACTTTTTTCATAAGTGCCATTCGCAATCTATTTTGATAATTTAGAATTTTCTGCTTTACTTCATAACTATCTGGTACTGCAAGTTCTGCTGCAGCAGAAGGAGTTGGTGCTCTTAAGTCTGCTACAAAGTCACTAATTGTAAAGTCTGTTTCATGTCCTACTGCTGAAATAATTGGAATTTCTGAATGATAAATACTTCTTGCTACAATTTCTTCATTAAATGGCCATAAATCTTCTAATGAACCTCCTCCTCTTGCTAAAATTAAAACATCTGCTAGTTTGTTTTTATTCATATATGTAATGCCTTCTACTATTTTTTCTGCTGCTCCTTCTCCTTGTACTGGTACTGGCAATAATCGAATTACAACATTTGGATTTCTTCTGGTCGCTACATTTATAATATCTCTTATTACTGAACCAGTTTGAGAAGTTAGTACTCCTATTACTTTTGGCATTTTAGGAATTGGTATTTTGTTTTCTTGATTAAATAGTCCTTCTGCTTGTAGTTTATTTTTCAATTCTTGATATTTTTTATACAAATCTCCTAAGCCATCTTCTTCCATTGCTTTTACATAAATTTGATAAATTCCATCTCTTTCAAATACAGAGACACTACCAAAAACAAATACTTTCATTCCATCTTTTGGCATGAAATTTAATTTTTGAGCATAAGATTTAAACATAATGCATTTTATTAAGGATTTTTCATCTTTTAATGTAAAATACATATGACCTGTGTAATGATTTTTAAAGTTTGAAATTTCACCTTTAACAAGTATGCTTTCTAAATATTCATCATCTGCTATTTTATTTTTTATATACTGATTTAAATCTGAAACAGTAACTGCCATATCTGCATATTTCATCTTTTATCATTCCTTTACTACACTTGCTAAAATTCCATTTACGAAATTTTTTGAAGTATCTTCCCCATATTTTTTGGCTAATTCTACAGCTTCATTAATTGCTACTTTAAATGGTACTTTGGTGTATTTCAATTCATAAATTGCAAGTTCTAAAATAGATAAATCAATTTTGGAAATTCTTTCTATTTTCCAATCTTTTTTTAGATTTTTTTCAATTTGATATATAATTTGTTCTTGATTTTTTTCTATTCCCAAAATTGCATCTTTAATATACTGTTTCGCATTTTCATCTGTAATTTGATTATTTTCTAAATATAGCTCTATATTTTCTTCTAAATTACCTTGTTTTTGTATTTCCATACTATAGAGTAATTTAAAAGCACATTCTCTAATTGCAGTTCTATTCATGTTTTAAATCCTTTCTGCTATTACATTTTATCAATAAATCCTTTTAATTTTGTTTTTACTTCTTCTTTGTTTTGTTGTATGTAATTTCCAATAAAAGCCCCTAATAGTAATACTGCTATCACTAATATTAGATTATGCAATCCTGTTGCTATTATCAATATTGCTATTATTACACCTATAATCGCCCCTTTGTAATTATTCCAAAATTCCTTTATGTTCATATTTATCACATTCCTTTCTTTTATGTTCTTAGATTTCTTGTTGTTTAGGAGCTACTTTTTTTACTGTTATATTAACTTCTTTTACTTCTAAATCAGTTGCTACTTTTACTTTTTCTTTTATTTTTGTTTGCAAATTAGCTGATAAATCTTTTATAACTACATCTGCATTAACAATTAAATTAACAAATACTGTTACACTATTGTCTTTATCTAATTCTACTCTTGTTACTACTTCCTGTGCACTTGGGAAATTTAAAGCAACTGAATTTACTAAGTTTTCGATTGTTTCTTTTGATATCATTAATTTTCCACTTTCGTTTTCTAATAATATACCTTGTCTTTCTTTTATTTGCTCTTTTGATGTAGAATCGAAAAAGATACATTTAATTGATAATAAAATAAATATAACACTCATTACAAGTAATACTGTACTTGATGTTTCGCCTCTTATTACTTTTGTTATAATATCTCCCATAACTGATATATCTAGCCACCCAAATATTAACAAACATAATATAATTGATAAAATCAGCATAATGTTAGAATAAATAATTAGCGTGATTTTTTCTAGAATTTTCATTTCATTTCCTCCTATTTTTTACATTTGTTTTATTGATTGTTATTATCATTGTTATTGTCATAATTATTTTGAGGTTGCTCTGTTAATTCTTCTTGTTTTCCTTCTGCTCTAACAGTATCTGTATTAACTCCTTGTACGTGAACATTTACTTCTTCTACTTTTAGACCTGTCATATTTTCTACAGCTTTTTTTACTCTATTTTGAATTTCAAAAGCTATGTCTGGTATTCTTGAACCATATTCAACTATAATATTAACATCTATTTTTGCATGTGTTTGAGTTACTTCTACTTTTATTCCTTTTGCTAAATTTTTCTTTCCACTTAAGACTTCAGTTATTCCTCCTGCAAATCCTCCTGCCATTCCTGCAACTCCTGGCACTTCTGATACTGCTACTCCACTAATTACGGCTACTACTTCATTAGATATTTGTATTCCTTCGTTTTCTGTTTTTATTTCCTCCTCTAATTCAACTAGTTCACCTTTTGCTTGGTTTTCTTCTTCCATACTAATTCCTCCTTTTTATATCTATATATCAAAAATGATATACTTAATTTTCTATAAGTATATCAATTTTTTTGTTTTTTTACAACTGTTTTTCTCAATTTATTCAAAAAAAGTGTTTCTTGATAATAGTTTCCAAGTGAGCGCGCCCTGCAGTATAAGAATTTGAATGAAATGTCGAATGTGACTGGAGAAATTTTAGAAATTCTATGCAATTTTATGGAAATAGTTCACGTACTTAGAAAGGATGCCATAAAATAAATTAGAATTTCGTAAATTTCGTAACAAGCCGAGACATGCAATGAAATTGCTGGATAATGGTTTTTATATATATTTTCTTAAAAAGCATTGAAATATAAGAGTTTGAATGAAATGACGAATGTGATTGGAAAAGCTTTAGAAATTCTACGTAATTTTATGGAAATAGTTCACTATTGTGAAAGGGTGCCATAAAATGAGTTAGAATTTCTTAAGCTTTGCAATGAGCCGAGGAATGTAATGAAAACCTTATATTGCAATGCTTTTAAGAAATTTATTTATCTAAAACCATTATCCAGCAATTCTTGATATTAGTAACCTGTCCCAAAAAGTACATTGATGTACCATTTGTGCCTGTCCCAAATGGCACATTGATGTATCGTTTGTGCCTGTCCCAAATGGCACATTACCCAATGACACATAGTTCTTCAATTGGATTTCCTCTTAGGAATTCTGAAATTGGCATTTTTTTTGCATTTTCGCCTTGAATTTCTAAGACTTTTAAAATTCCTTCTTTAGTTTTTATATATAGTCCATCTTTGGGATTTGCAATTAGCACAGTTCCATTGTTTAGGAAATCCATGTTTTCTATGCGAAGTTCTTCTGTTGCTATTGCAACTTTCCAGATTTTTATTTTTTTGTTATTTATATATGTATAAGCACCCATAATAGGGTTCAATCCTCTTACTAGATTTTTTATTTCTTGGGCTGTTTTTGTTTTCCAATCGATTTGAGCCATTTCTTTTGAAAGCATTGGTGCTACCGAAAAATTTTCTCCTTGTTTTTGACGAGGTGCTGTTTGTTTTTCTATTTGTTTTAGAGTTTCTACTAAAAGGTTGCCTCCTATTTCAGCTAGTCTTTCCCATAATTCTCCTGTTGTTTCGTCTCCACCAATTTCTACTTCTTCTTTTAAAATGATATCTCCTGTATCCATTCCTTCATCCATAAACATTGTAGTAACTCCTGTTGTTTTGTCTCCATTTAAAACTGCCCATTGAATTGGTGCTGCCCCACGATATTTAGGAAGTAAAGAGGCGTGGACATTGATGCAACCATATTTTGGGATGTCTAAAATTTCTTTTGGAAGTATTTTTCCATAAGCTACTACACATATTACATCTGGATTTAAAGCTTTTATTTCTTGTATAAATTCTTCATTTTCTTTTACTTCTTTTGGTTGATATATATTTAACGAATTTTCCTTAGCAAATTCTTTTACTTCTGAAGGAAGTAGTTTCATTCCTCTTCCCTTTGGCTTGTCTGGATTTGTTACTACTCCAACAATATGATGATTTGCCTTAAAAATTGCTTCTAAACTTTTTTTTGCAAAATCTGGTGTACCCATAAAAACAATATTCATAAAATCCTCCTAAAATTTATTTTTTATCCTCTTCTGGTTCAACATACTCTAGGGTTCCTGGTATAATTTTATCCATAAATAATTCCCCATTTAAATGGTCAACTTCATGACATATTGCTTGTGCTAATAAATCTTTTGCTTTTACTTTTATTCGTTTTCCTTCTCTGTTTGTGTATTCTGCTACAACTTCTTCTGGTCTTAATACCTTAGCAAATTGATTTGGAAAGCTCAAACATCCTTCATCTACTTCATGCTCTCCTTTTGTTTTTAGAATAACAGGATTTATTAAAGTAATTGGTCCTTTGTCATCATATAAATCAATTACAATTACTCTTTTTAATATTCCTACTTGTACTGCTGCAAGACCTACCCCATTGTATTTGTGCATTGTTTCTATCATGTCATCAATTAATATCTGTAATTTTTCATCAATTGTTTCAACTTCTCTCGATTTCTTTTTTAAGATTTCGTCTCCTTCTAATCTAATATTTCTAATTGCCATTTTTTATTCCCCCATTAACACATATTATTAGGATTTACATCAATAGCTACTTTGGTATCTTTTAAATTTTTAGAATATATTTCCCTTAGGCATTGATTTAAAATGATATTTACTTGCTCTGACATATTTCCTTTAATAATAATTCTCCAACGTAGTTTGTTTTGTATTTTATCAATTGGTGCTGGCATCGGTTTAAAGATTTTAAATTCTTTTTGATTTAAGTTTTTATTTAAATAATTATAAACCCATCCACTCACATTTTGAATTTCCTTTTGTTGTTCACTATTAAAATTCACTACTATTATATCGCAAAATGGTGGATATTTCAACTCCTTTCGTAAAGCTATTTCGGTTTCATAAAATTTTTCATAATTTTGTTCTTTTGCACACTGTATACTAAAATTTTCTGGATTATAGCTTTGTATAATTACTTTGCCTTGCAAATTTTCTCTTCCGGCTCTTCCAGCTACTTGTGTCAAAATTTGAAAGGTTCTTTCATTTGCTCTATAATCATCTATATTCAAAGAACTATCTGCTGCAATAACTCCTACTAAAGTAACATTTGGAAAATGATGTCCTTTTACAACCATTTGTGTTCCTATCAAAATGTCTATATTTTCGTTTTTAAATTTGTTTAAAATTTCTTCATGCGAATTTTTTTTAGTTACTGTATCTACATCCATCCTTATAGTTTTAGCATTTGGAAATTGTTTATTAATCTCTTGTTCTAATTTTTGAGTTCCGCGTTCCAAAATATCTAATTTTATCACTATGACATTCTGGACAAACAGTAACAACTTTTTCCTCATAACCACAATAATGACACTTCAATTTATTTTCATAACTGTGGTATGTCATACTAATATTACAGTTTTTGCACATTACTGTATATCCACAATTTCTACACATAATAAATGTTGAATAACCTCTTCTGTTTAAAAATAAAATCGTTTGTCTTTTTTGTTTTAAATTTTCTTCTATGCTACTATATAAATCTATGCTCAACATTGAATGATTGCCATTTGCTAATTCTTGCTTTAAGTCTACAATTTGTACTTTTGGTAAGGATGAATTATTTGCCCTTTTTGTTAATGATAATAGTTCTATTTCTTGTTTTTCCTGTGCATGATAATATACTCTTATATCTGGTGTAGCACTTCCTAACACAATTGGAATATTGTTTTGTTTTGCTACATATCTTGCTACTTCTTTTGCATCATATTTTGGAGTTGACTCTGATTTATAGGAACTGTCATGTTCTTCATCAATGATAACAATTCCCAATTTTTCTACAGGTGCAAAAATAGCTGACCTTGCTCCTATTACTATTTTAGCTTTACCTTGTTTAATTCTAATCCATTCATCATGCCTTTCTCCAATAGATAATTTGCTGTGTAATACTGCAATTTTCTCTTTTCCAAATCGAGCTATAAACCTATTTAACATTTGTGGCGTCAATGATATTTCTGGTACTAATAAAATTGCTGTTTTTTCTTTTTCTATAACATCTTGAATTAATTGTAAATAAATTTCTGTCTTTCCTGAACCTGTTACGCCATGTAACAAAAATGATTTATACTGATTTTCTTCAATTTTTTGTTTTATCTTTTTATATGCTATTTCTTGTTCTTCTGTTAAATCTAACTTTTGAGTGTGTTCTTGCCTTTTGATTTCCTCTATGTTTTTTAACTGTAATGGATTTCTTTCTAACTTTTCTTCTACTATTTTCAAATAACCATTTTTTACTAAAGTATTAACAATTGCTCTTGATACATCTATTAGCATTTCTATTTCTGGTATAGTTACTCCTTGATTTTCTTGTACAAAGCGAATTACTTTTTTCTGTTTTTCTGATTTTATTTTTTCCATTTCTATATCTTCTGCTAAATAAACACATTTTACTTTTTTATCTTGTATTCTTTTTTCTTTATTTTTTGTTCTTGTACCAGGAGTAAGCATTAATTTAATACAATCTGAAACATTACAAAAATATTTCTGTGCCATCCATTTTGCCAGTTGTATTTGTTCATCTTTTAATTGTTCTTCTAATTTTGCAATTTCTTTCATTTGACTTGTATAATTAGTTTTTTCTTTTAACCCTACAACAAATGCTTCTTCTAGTTTTTCTCCTTTTCCAAATGGTACTAATATTTTACTTCCCACAAAAATAAGTCCTTCTAGTATAGGTGGTATACGATAATCAAATGTTCTATTTAGTTTTTTGGCCGTTCGATTGATAATTACTTCTGCTATCATTCTACTTCCCTCACTTTTGTTACTTAAGTATTACTTTTCTTTTATATCAAAAATAGCACTTAACTTTAAGCACTATTTTTCTCCTTTTTCGTATTCAATAATTGTCTTAATAATTTGTACTGTTTTTTCTAAATTATCATTTTTTAATACGTAATCATATAAATCAATTTTTGATTCTTCATAATCAAACCTATTTAATCTTAGTATAATTTCTTGTGGACTAGGCTTGTCTATTCTCTCTTCTAACCTTTTTCTCAATTCCTCTTTTGGAACTCTTAAAAAAATGGTAACTATTTTTGTATCTTCTTTTAATAATTCTTTTAAATGTTCTGTTCCGTTTACATCAATATCTTTTACAATGACTTTACCATTTTGAATTTTTTGATTTAATAATTTTTTAGAAGTTCCATAGTATTGATTATGATGTATGTCATATTCATAAAATTCTTCATTTTTTATCATTTCTTCAAATTCTTCTTTGCTAACAAAATGATAAGTTTGTCCTTCTATATCACCTTCACGTTTTTGTCTAGAAGTATAAGATGGAAGGGATTCTACATTTTCCATTCTTTTTATTAGTTCTTTTTTTATTGTATCTTTTCCTGCTCCTGCTACTCCTGATAATATGACTAACATATAGTCACCTTCCCCTCTGCTATTTCATTAGCAGCTAATGTAACTGGAGATTCCTCTTTTACTTTTGTTTTTGGTTCGTCTCCAGCAGCTATTTGCCTTGCTCTTCTTGCTGTAGCAATAACTAATTCATATCTGTTTTGTGCTTTTGTTAATAATTCATTAACAGTTGGTTTTACAATCATTTTTAATCTTCCTTTCTTTTTGTCACTTATTTATTTCCTCTTGTGAGATATTTTTGTCTACCCTACCTCCGACTGTTTCTGGCTGTACTGCTGATAATATAATATGTCCTGAATCCATAATTAATACAGCTCTTGTTTTTCTACCATAAGTGGCATCTACTGCCGTTTTATTGTCTTTTGCTTCCTGTACCATTCTCTTAATCGGTGCTGATTCTGGGCTAACAATAGCTACCATTCTATCTGATGAAACGAGATTTCCAAATCCGATATTGACTAATTGCATAATTCTCACTCCTTTTCTATTTTTTATTCAATATTTTGTATTTGTTCTCTTATATCTTCTAATTGTGTTTTCATTTCAATTACTTCATTCGTTATTTCTAAATTATTTGCCTTTGAACCTATTGTGTTAACTTCTCTATTCATTTCTTGTATGATAAAATCTAATTTTTTTCCTTTACTTTCTTCGGCATTTAATTGTTCTTTCATTTGCATAATATGACTTTTTAGTCTTGTTATTTCTTCTTCTATTGAACATTTATCAGCATATATGACAACTTCTTGGGCTAATCTTGATTGGTCTATTACATCATTTTTTAGTATTTCTTTTATCCTTCCTTCTAATTTTACTACATATTCTTTAATAAGTCCAGTAGAAAGTACAGATATTTTTTCTATTTTTTCTTGAATGATATATATTCTTTTTGTTAAATCTTCTGCTATTTTACTGCCTTCTGTTTCACGCATTTGTATTAATTGATTAACTGCTTTTTTTACAGTTTCTAACAGTTCTACTTTAATTGTTTCATTTTCTTGTTTAGGATTTACACTTAAAACATCTGGATATTTAGCAATTTCTGTCACTTCTATGTTTGCCGATAGATTTTCTTGCTTTGCCAATTGTCTTAATTGTTGTATATACAATTTTGCTATGTCCATATTGATTTTTATTTCTTTATCTTCTGGCTCTAAGCTTTCAAAATTAATAAATACTTCTATTTTCCCTCTTTTTACTTGACTTGCTATTTCTTTTTTTACCGCTTCTTCTAAATAACTTAAAATTTTAGGCATCCTTACAGAAACATCTAAATATTTATGATTTACACTTTTTATTTCTACTTGATATTCTCTCAAGTTTTTAGATGTATTGGCTTTTCCATATCCGAGTCATGCTTTTTATCAACTTTTAGCTTCCTCCTTTTCAGCTACTTTCTTAGTTTTTGTTGTTCTCTTTTTAGTTGGCTTTTTTTCTTCCTCTTTTTTTGCTACCTCTTCTTTAGGTTTTTCTTCAGTTTTGGCTTTAGTTGTTCTTCTTTTTGCTGGCTTTTTCTCTTCCTCTTTTTTTGCTACCTCTTCTTTAGGTTTTTCTTCTGTTTTTGTTTTAGTTGTTCTTCTCTTAACTGGCTTTTTCTCTTCTTCTTTTTTTGATACTGCTTCTTCTTTAACTTCTTCTTTAGGTTTTTCTTCAGCTTTTGTTTTAGTTATTCTTCTTTTTGCTGGCTTTTTCTTTTCCTCTTTTTTGGCTACCGCCTCTTCTTTAACTTCTTCTTTAGGTTTTTCTTCAGCTTTCGTTTTAGTCGTTCTTCTTTTTACTGGCTTTTTTTCTTCCTCTTTCTTTGCTACTGCCTCTTCTTTAACTTCTTCTGCTTTTTCTTTAGTTTTGGCTTTAGTTGTTTTTCTTTTTACTGGCTTTTTCTCTTCTTCTTTTTTGGCTACTGCTTCTTTTTTAACTTCTTCTTTAGGTTTTTCTTCAGCTTTCGTTTTAGTTGTTCTTCTTTTTACTGGCTTTTTTACTTCCTCTTTTTTCGCTACTGCCTCTTTTTTAACTTCTTCTTTAGCTTTTTCCTCAGTTTTTGCTTTAGTTGTTCTTCTTTTTGCTGGCTTTTTCTCTTCCTCTTTCTTTGCTACTACTTCTTTATGTTCTGTTTCGTTCTTTTCTTTCAATACATTTTCTTCTTTTTTATTAGCTTTTACTGTTTTCTTCCTACTTGTTTTTGGCTTTCTATTTACAATTGCACTATTTTTCTCATCACTTCTTTTATATGCTTCTTTTTTTACTGGTTCTTTTTTCACAATATCTGAAACATCACTTAAACTTTTTAAATATCTTTTTCTGTCTTTTAGATATAATATAATGGCTTTTAATACATAATAAATAGATAAAATATATGATGATGTTAATAAATATAATGTAAAATCATATTGGTATAATGTAATTATATGCATAATAGATAAGCTATGTAAAGACAATACTAAAAGTTCGATACCTGTTAAAGCCATGCTACCACTATCTTTTTTATAAGCTCTTTCTAAAAAGATTATTCCTGCAACTGCAAAAGCACCTGAAAACACTTCAATATCTCCAATTAATCTTTCTGTTTTCATGTTGATATACGCAATATTTAATATTATAAAATAAACCATAAGTGCTACTGCTTTTAGTAAATTTCCTATCATCTTTTTTAATATTTCTTGTGATACTTCTTTAGGTATTTTTTTCTCTTTTTTTTCTACTGTACTTTTTGACATTTTATTTCTTCCTTTCAACTTTTAATTTCCAAATTCATACATAATAATGCTCAAAATATTTAAAGCTACTGTTTCTGTTCTTAAAATTCTATTTCCTAATGTCACAACTTTGCAATTATTTAATAATTGTAATTCTTCAATTTCTGTTTCGTCTATACCGCCTTCTGGTCCAATTAATATTGCAATTTTTAAATTTGGAATTCCTTTTAATTTGTATAACTCATTTTTTAATGTATTTTGTTTTTCTTTTTCATAAGCTACTAATACTATATCATATTTTGAGTATAAATTACAAATATTTTTTATAGAAATTATATTATTTATTTTTGGTATTATATTTCTTTCACTTTGCTTTGCTGCAACTTCTGCAATTTTTTGCCATCTTTGTATTTTTTTATTTTTTTCATTTTCTTTTAATTTTACAACACATCTTTTCATTTCTACTGGAGTGATATCATAAACACCAAGCTCAACTGCCTTTTGAATAACTAACTCCATCTTATCTGCTTTTGGTAAACCTTGCAAAATGCTTACTTGTATTTGCGATTCTGAATTTGTTTCTATTTTTTCTATTATATTACATTTTATATTTTGCATATCTATTTGTATGATTTCACAAAAGTAATTTTCTCGTGTATCACTATTACAGATGTCTATTTTATCTCCTATTTTTTTCCTTAAAACATTTTTTATATGATTTACATCTTCGCCTATAATTGTTATTTCATTATCTTTTATTGATTTATTTGTTACAAAAAATTTTGGCATTTATTTTATCCTCACTTCAAAATTTATAATTTGTTATTTATATGTTTTAAGACTTTATTCTTTTGATTGAATAAAGTCTTTGGAATAATTTTAATAATTTTTTGCTTCTATTTCAAAATATGCTTTTGGATGGCTACAAACTGGACAAACTTCTGGTGCTTGTTTTCCAATTACAATGTGTCCACAGTTTCTACATTTCCATATTTTATCTCCATCACGACTAAATACTAATCCATCTTCTACATTTTCTAATAATTTTTTAAATCTTTCTTCATGCTCTTTTTCTATTTTTCCAACTTCTGTGAAAAGATAAGCTATATGATCAAATCCTTCTTCTTTTGCTTCTTTAGCCATTCTGTCATACATGTCTGTCCACTCATAGTTTTCCCCTTCTGCTGCAGCTTTTAAGTTTTCTGCTGTTCCTTTGATGTCTCCTCCTTGTAATAATTTAAACCATATTTTTGCATGTGCTTTTTCATTCTCTGCTGTTTCTTGGAATATAGCAGCTATTTGTTCATATCCTTCTTTTTTTGCTTTACTTGCAAAGTATGTGTATTTGTTTCTTGCTTGTGATTCTCCTGCAAAAGCCTCCATTAAATTTTTTTCTGTTTTACTTCCTTTTAATTCCATTATGATTTTCCTCCTTTATTTTAATTTACTTTGATAGTATATCATATTTTTTTGTTCTTGTACATAATTTTTACATATAAAGTTTTTATTGGTGTCACTGGATAATAGTTTCAGGTTGACCGTGCCCCTGCAGTATAAGAATTTGAATGAAATGTCGAATGTGCATGGAGAAATTGTAGAGAAGGTTTGGTCGATTACTTCTTTTGAAAAATCTCCTCCGTACGTTTTTGCATACTTAAAAAATATTCGTGCCATTTTCTTGTGTTCCCACTCTGAATCCATATAGTCTAATCTTCCTTTAATCATACCTAAAGCATTATATATATCCTCTGCAGGTTGTCCTTTTTGTGTATCAAACCACTTTGCTAATTCTTCCATGGAAAATCCACCAATCTTATCAAGTTTATATTTTGTATCAATTTCATCTTGTTGTTTATTTCTATAATCTAAGTTTATTTCTTCTATCATTTTTCGTAATAAATTAACATGTTGTTCTTTTGTAGTAAATGATAAACTATTTAAAAAATCCCAACCGTTAATTCTTGTACCACTTGTATTTAATATTTGTTGCAAAATTTTTGTGTAGATACATCTTCATTTAAATACATTTCTACTAATTTCACATAATCATCTCTGCCTTGAAATTGTATATTGGGTGCTATTTCTATATATTAAATAGCTTTTCCATCTTTTACCCAATTTGAAGAATTAGCATAAATTTTATTTTTTTCTTCTTGAGAATATATTTTACTAGATTCTATTACTTTATAAATTTCTTCATTTTTCTTTCTATTAAGTTTTAAAGTACTTTTTAAGCTTGCTGGATTTATGTTTTTTTCAATTCATTTACTAATTTCAAGCTTTAACCCTAGTTATATTCTTTTGTTTTTAATTTTATATTTATTTTACTACTTTGTTTGACATCTGTTTGATAGCTTTGTTGAAATTTTATTATTTTTCTTTATTGTAGATTTTAGTTAGTAAATAACTAAATTTATCAAAATCAAACCACTCCATATAATAGTCTTCTTTATATTTGGCTTTTATTTCATTTACACCTTTATCTTTAATTTCATCTTCATACAATAAATATTTTTCTTGCTGTCTTCCTGATTTTGTTTTATTTCTAAATTGTTCATAATTTGTTAGTAATATTGCATACCCCTCTGCAACATTAAATTCTTTTGTTTTTCTTAACTCTAAAAGTCTATCTATATCTTCACAATAATTAATTCTATGTTCTGTTGTACATGAATAATTGGTTAGTTTACAGTATAAATCATTAGTAATTTGTAATTTTTCACATCCTTTATGTTTATATTTTAATTCTATTGGATAATATTTATTATTCATAATTACAAGAATATCAATATATTGTCTTTCACCTTCTTTCAATAAAGTATCTCTAGGATACTCATATTCCATTACAACAGTAGCATCTTTATATAATTTCATAATAGCAACCCCTATTATAAATTGAAAATCACATTCTGATACAAAACCATATCTTAAACTATTTTCTTTTACCTCTTTCATAACATTCTCAATATCAAATTCTGACTTTTGGCTCATAATATTTTCTCCTCCTAATTATTATTAATAAAATTCTATCTTAAAATACTATTATTTTTTTCAATCATTATATACTCATTGTTCTATCAAAATCATTACATAGTTGCATAATATAATCATATTTCTTTAGTTTTTGTTTCCAGCTTTCTTTAATACTATCAGCTCCATAATATATTCCAAGTAGTCCTCCTGTAATTGCTGCAATTGTATCTGTATCTTCTCCAAGATTAACTGCTTTAAGTATTGTATTGTTATACTCATCAGAATTAAGAAATAGCCACATTACCGCTTCTAATGTACTTACCACATATCCACTACTAGAAATATCATCTTCTGTTAATTCTGCTATATTGTCTTGTAATATTCTCTTATATTTACTAATAGAATAATTATTAAAATTACTATAATCTGCTTTTGGTATACATTTATATGCTTCTATTTTGTTTTTTCCTTCTAAAAGTAATAGTGTATATATTACATAAATATAGCAACCCAAAACACTGATTTCATGTGCATGAGTGATACTTGAAGTTTCTTTAACTAGATTATAAATTATATTTGTATCTTTAATCTTCTTATAGTAAATATAATATGCGATTGGTAAAATTCTCATTAAACTACCATTTCCATTGTCATATTCACCAGAGCCACCACAATTACTTGCATTATTTAATTTAAGTTCATATTTATACAATGCCTGTAATGTTGTTCTGCCAATGTCAAATGTTTCATTAGTTGCTGTATATTCTGCATTTCTGAACCATTTTAAAAATTTATCTGCCATATCATTTGTATCTATTATACCTTTTTCTATTATAGAATGTAGTGTTGCCAAAGTCATTGATGTATCATCTGACCATGTTCCTGCAGGTACATTATATGTACCATTTGCTTTTATATCTGTAATAGGGCATCTAGTTAATTCTTTTTTTGATTTAAATTCAGCAGGTACACCTAATGCATCTCCTATTGCAAAACCTACTATTCCATCTTTTAATTTTTCCATTTCTTTTCCTCATTTCTATAAAAAGTCTTTATTTCATTTAAAAAAAACGATACTTTTGATATCGTTTCTTGTTTGGTGGCTTCAAGTGGAATCGAACCACTGACACGAGGATTTTCAGTCCTCTGCTCTACCAACTGAGCTATGAAGC